>CALEWF010000071.1 GCA_937925455.1 uncultured Flavobacteriales bacterium
TCATTGCGAGGGCGACAGCCCGAAGCAATCTGTATGCTTGATAGCTTCTTTGCCACCCGCCTTTGGCGGGGAAGCAATCTATATACTACAATGCATACACCACCAAAGTACAACTACCAAAACGCATTGACAATGCGGTATTCAATCTACGCACCTGCTTACCGAATATTCAATTACGAATTATGAATACCATGCAATTAATACATCTACAAATCAACTTATCTTCAAATCTGCTGCGGATGGAAGTGGAAAGCCCGGAGGGGCGAAGCCCACAGGGCACGGGGTAGCGGGGCTGAGGGCACGAAGACACCGCTGCCCCGATGCACTGTGTGGCTGAGCCCCGAGGACTTGTAACGTACAGCCGCTTACAGCAGCATAATATCAATATTTTAATGACAATCAGAGATACTTTAATTTTAAAAATTTTTGGATGTAAGGGTTTGTTTTAGGGTTTTTACTTCGTTTTTAAGTTCATGGATGGCTTTGCTTAAGTCGTTTTGCTCGGATTGAATTTCGGGAGCAGTATGATTGATATAGTTAACAAAAAGCCAAATCTCTAACACATCATGAATGTGTACTTCGTAGGGTTTATACAACGGATTGGTGGAAGCTAATACCAGCGTATTATGTTCTTTTATTTTGTTGTACACAATTTTAAACACAACCCCCTCCTCGCGGGTAACTACAATGTGAGGAAAACCGTTGCGAATATGATTCCAGTTTTGCACATATTCACCGGTAACCCAGGCACCATGTGGTACTGGAGGCATAGAATCGCCACTGATTTGAAAAGTGCGGTATTTTTTTTCTTTGCTTAAAAACGGAAGATGAAATGTGGGAAGCACACGTACAAATTCCGGATCGGCATATCCAGCGGTGTATCCGGCTTTGGCTTTGAGGGGCACTACTTCTATGTTGTCTTCATTCTGTTCGTTCACGGTTGTGGCTAATACCCGTATTCGTTTACCGGTAATGTCAGTATCTAAGCCTTTTTCTAATTCGCTTAGATACATTTCACTCAAGGTACTTAAATCTACCATGAGTAATTTATCAATAGAAATTTTAAAAAAACGGGAAAAACGCACCAGCGTTTCTAAATTAGGCTCTGCTACACCTTGTTCGTAAGCACTGAGGGTGGTGCGTTTTAACCCCAAAGCGGTAGCCAGCTCTTCCTGAGAGCGTTTTTTACGTTTGCGGAGTAATTGAATATTTTTGGCAAAAAACATGTCAATGGTTTTGACGTAATTTATGGAGCTGAAAATAAATTTCCAAATTCATTCAACAATTTTTTCTTAATATGTAGCTTCGTTGCAGTATTTTTATATTACCAATAAATGAAGCGTATTTTAGTAACCGGAGGAGCAGGCTATATTGGTTCGCATACCGTGGTTGAATTGGTGCTGTCCGGATATAAGGTGGTAATTGTGGATGACTTATCGGCTTCGGATGGAAGTTTGCTGAATGGAATACACGCTATTACGGGCAGCGATATTCCGTTTATTCAGGCGGATGTGGCGGATGTAGCAGCATTGCATCGCATTGCTGCTAATTATGGAACACCGGATGCCGTCATTCATTTTGCAGCATATAAATCAGTAAATGAATCGGTGGCAGAACCCTTAAAGTATTATCGTAACAATATTGGCGGAATGGCCGGTGTGTTGCAGTTTATGAAAGATGCCGGGGTAAAAAAAATCGTTTTTTCATCTTCTTGTTCGGTATATGGGCAGCCTGAGCATTTGCCGGTAACAGAAGAGGCTCCGTTGGCTCATCCGCAATCGCCCTATGCTAATACCAAAAAAATTTGCGAAGAAATGCTATCTGATTTTTGTAAAGTCAATCCGCAGATCGAAGCCATTTCATTGCGGTATTTCAATCCTATCGGGGCACATCCCTCGGCTTTAATTGGGGAGTTACCAGTGGGGGTACCCAATAATTTAGTACCATACATAACACAAACAGCCGCCGGATTGCGTGAAAAATTATTTGTGTATGGCACCGACTATCATACCCCCGATGGCTCTTGCATTCGCGATTTTATTCATGTTTCTGATTTGGCTGCTGCTCATGTCAAGGCTTTGGAATATCAACCAAGCCATTCGCCTGATGTATTTAATATTGGTACAGGTGAAGGGGTGTCGGTACTTCAACTCGTTAGGTTATTTCAAGATGTTACAGGAGTTCAATTACCGGTAGAATACACGCACCGCCGCCCGGGTGATGTAGAGCAGGTATGGGCTGATAACACCAAAGCCATAAAAAAATTAGGTTGGAAACCGAGATTTACCGTTGAAGAAGCGTTGCTATCAGCTTGGAATTGGGAGAAGAAAATAGTATTAAAAAATCAATGATTGTTGATAAATTACCCTTTCTTTTTGAAGATGTGTTGATTTGAAGATGATACGGTTTTAGCGTCATTGCGACCCGCCTTTGGCGGGAAAGCAATCTGTATGATACGGCGGAGGAAAAACCTTACAGGTTTCTAAAAACCTGTAAGGTTTAGCAATTCTAATGATAATTTTAGGATTAAATCATAGCACACGGATACACGCTGATGCAACAGATGAACACAGATATCATCCGTGTGCTATAAGACAAACAGCATACAAAGAAAGAGTTATTGACAGAAATCATCGTCGCTCTGTGCCCTTTGTGTAAACCTTTGTGTTCTTTGTGGTAAAAGCATTACGCCTGAATAGTAAACAAATTTTTTAACCACAAAGAACACAGAGATACACGGAGCACACAAAGAAAATGAAAGTAAAACACCCTGTATTCCTCTGTGCTTTCTGTGGTTGTTTATGTAACAGGTACTACGTAGGTTTTTGTTTTTTTGGATGCCTTTGGAAAATTTCTAATGCATAATTTGGGTTTATTGATGTTTTGTGG
>CALEWF010000072.1 GCA_937925455.1 uncultured Flavobacteriales bacterium
TTCGCCCCTGCGGGCTTTCCACTTCCATCCGCAGCAGATTTGAAGGTGAGATGTTTTTTCAAACCTATAAGGTCTTCAAATACCTTATAGGTTTTGATTTATCCCAAATTATGCAATAGATAACAGGTTATTATGCAAAGCCATTAGTATTAGTGTATTATCAGCAGATTTATTGGAATAACCAACCGGGTTAAACAATGTGTTTTCATTCAATTCCAATTAAGGTCACTGAAGATATTTTTTATTGGTTTACTTTCTCTGTGTTTCTTTGTGTTCTCTGTGGTTAGAATTTAATGTAACAGTGGCTACCTAGATTTTTGTTTTTCTCGATGCCTACGGAAAATATCTAATGCATAATTTGGGATAAATAATATCATGGCTTGATTTTTGCTTTAAATTAAAGTTAAACTTACCCCAGCAGGTACTATGTATAAAAAGTTATCCATAACAATCCTTTTCTTAATTACAGGGCTAACTGTTTTTTTTGCTTACAGGACAACTCAAATTGGGTTTGATTACAATTTCGAAACCTTTTTCCCGAAGAATGATAAGGATACCGATTTTTTCATGGAGCACCGCAAGCGTTTTGGTACTGACAATGACTTTGTATTGATAGGCTTAAAAAATAACCAAGGTATCTTCAATTATTCTTTTTTAGAAAAAGTACAACGACTTACTGATACGTTAAAGCATTTACCTGATGTAAAAGCAGTGATTTCTCCAATTGAGATTTTAGAAGTAACTCGTGACCCGCTAATGGGGGTTCCAACGGAATTGCCTTATTTGCGTTGGAAACAAGATTCGCTCTACGCTATTGACAGTGTAAGAATTTACCGCACGCCTGAGCTACTTGGTTCCTTATTTTCCAAAGATGGTAAGTCGGTGTGTATTATGGTGAATCATACCGAGCGGATTGATGATGATGAGTGCACTCGCTTAACTCATAACTTGTACAACCTCGCCCCTTTATTCCAGTTTGATGAATACCATATAGCCGGGCGATGTATCGGACAATCTTATTATACCAGCCAAATGAAGGGCGAGTTAATCATTCTCCTAATTTCAGGCTTTTTGGCGATGGTGATTTTAATGATTATTATCTATCGCTCTGCCATTGCGGTAATTCTTCCCTTGATTGTAGTGTCTTTAGTGGTGGTTTGGACCATGGGTTTTATGAACATAACTGGAAAAAAAATTGATGTTTTATCCAACGCTATTCCTACTATCCTTGTAGTAACTGGCTTATCTGTGGCTGTTCATATTATAACAAAATATATTGATCACCTGCGCGATGGTTGGACAAAATTTGATTCTTTAAAAGATACCGTAACCCATGTAGGATTGGCTAATTTCTTTACTACTTTAACTACGGTGGTTGGATTTGCCTCGCTGGCTACAACCGGTATTAAGCCTATTGATGATTTTGGACTATACACAGCCTTTGGTGTAGCCTTATCGTTCATAATTGCTTATACAGTAATTCCTTCATTGTTGTACTTGCTTCCTGTTCCTAAAAAAACAGGATATATAGGGTTTCCTAAACTAACTTGGAACAATGCATTAATTAACACCTTTTCGTTTATTACAAAAAATAAGTACTGGGTTTTAGGGGGAGTGGTTGCATTGGTATTAAGTATGGTATATGGTATTACCCGTATTCGTGAAAATACCTATATCATGGATGATTTAGATAAAAAATCTAAATTAAAAAAAGACTTTGAATTCTTTGGTGAAGCCTTTCAGGGAACTCGTCCGTTTGAAATGTCGTTAACAGTGAAAGATACTTCCAAAACTGTGTTTGATCGCGATGTACTGGTAGAGATTGAAAAAATGGAGGTTTTTCTAAAGAATGATTATGGGCTTGGATATATATTCTCTCCGGTTTCATTGGTAAAAGCTGCTAATCGTAGTTATGCAGGAGGCGATCCCGAAGCCTATGTGATTCCTGAAAGTGATGCCAGATTAAGAAAAATTGTAAAAGAGCTGAAAGCTTTCAAGGGCAATGATATGATCAAGGCGATAATTAGCGATGATTTTCGTACAGCTCGTATTCGTTCTATATTTCAAGATGTAGGTAGCTATAAAGCTCATCAAATGAATTTGGCTTTTTATCAATATATGAATACTCATGTGAGTAAAGACCTTTTTGAGTATAAATTAACCGGAACGGCTGAATTGATTGATAAAAACAACCGTAATCTTGCTTGGAATATCGCCTCTGGAATTTTGATTGCCTTTGTAGTAGTAGGTATCATTTTGGCAATTTTATTTAAATCGTTTATTATGGTAATGATTGGAATTATAACTAACGTAATTCCGTTAATTCTTTTAGGTGGAATCATGGGCTATTTTGATATCAACTTAAAATTATCTACAGCCATTTTATTCTCCATTGCGTTTGGAATTGCAGTTGATGATACGATTCATTTTATGAGTAAATTCCGCCAGGAAATCCTTAAAGAAAAAACGGTACTTTATGCACTAAAGCGAACCTATCTTACAACCGGAAAAGCTATGATCATAACATCCATTTTGTTATGTACAGGCTTTGGCGTATTGGGTATCTCTTCGTTTGTAGGTACAAAAATTATTGGATCACTGACTGCATTAACCTTGTTTTTTGCCATGATTTTTAATTTAACCTTCCTTCCGATACTTATCTTGTTGTTTTATCGTAGAAAAACTGTTAAAACCGAGCTGATTCCTGAAAAAGTGGCTTAGAGGACTTAGTTTAAACTTTCAAAAAATTTGATGATTTCTTTTTGTATTTCTGGATTTGCGCCTGAAGCTAAAGCCACCGAGATAATTAATCCTATGGTAGCATAACTAAAATCGCGGTAAATCATCCACAAGGCTTTGTTTTTATGTTTTTTTCCCGATTTTTTTCTAGCCAAATTTATCGCAATTTCTCTTCCTCCAATCACACCTAAAAACACCCAGGTAGTACTCATAGGAATAGTACTAATGAATAATTTATAAATTAAAAGTAACACATAGCTAAAATCAACCAGTGTTGCCGCTCTTACATCAGAAATCCTTACTTTTTCACTTACTACTTTTTGAATCTTATCGCCTCGTAGATAAAAGAGCACCCCTAATCCTAAAAAGATGGTAGAAGAAAAAATAATGAATTGAAGCAATGTTTGTTGTCGGGGCAAAAATACTGCAATGTTTGCTCCATCCTGCATAATCCAAACCGCCCACAACATTCCACTTACAGACCATTGAACATAAGTCCACCATGGATGGCTCTCTCTACTCTTAAAAAATTTTCGAATTACATTATACAAGCCATACCAAATCACAAAAGAGAGTATGAACGCAATAACATACCCAGAAACACTTTTTGTAACCATTGCAGATATTCCCTCTGAACTAGAACTGAATACACTCAGTAGCAAAAACGTGGTTGAAACTGGCATCCGCAAACGAGTTAAAATCAGGAGTACAAGCGGAGCGATTACTTGATAGATGCTAAATTTTTCAGGATGAGGATATTTGGTTTCGCCGGCTTTATTCAGCAATCGCATGTACGTTACATCACCATCAAATGTAATCCAACTGTAGGTAACAGTGACTAAAAAAATACCGCCTACAAACAGCCAAAGAACCCACCACTTTCGATGTTTATTACTTTCAATAAAGGTTCCTAACGATTGAATGCTATCGTTGGCTACTGCAGAATAAGCTGCAAAAACAAAGCCTACCCACATGGCAGCTTGTCCAAAATTTACAGATACAGCAGCCGCAATAAAACCTATCAGGATAAAGATTAAAAACTTTTTTTCGTTGGTGATGTAGTCTAAAACATCTAAGTAAAAGTAGTTTTGTTTTTTACCACCGGTTGAGGCATGCTTTTTAGCCATAATGCAGAAATAATTTCAAATCAAAGCAAAACTACAATTACGGCTTTATATTTATTTTCAATCAAAATATATCTTAATATTTTCTTAATATTGAGTTAGCTCAGATGAAATAGTAGCTGAATAATACCGTAAATAAATATAGAAAAAAGCATAATGGTTTTAACAATCAGGCGGGATGAGAAACTTTTTAGCGGATAGAATAATACTATTATTCCGCAAACAAAAATAATGATTGACAAAATTCCATATTGTGCCGTGTGGTAAGGTGGATGAAATGAAACAGACGAATTGTGAGCTATGGAATAATATCTTACTTCACCTAATAAGGCCGAGTAATAAATCTGAAGTGGTTCGCCTTGCCAGATGTATGAAAACGTTTTATCAGTGCCCACGGTAAAGTTAGCTGTTTGTACCCTACCTGAACAATACTCGTTTTGATTACAAAATTTTTTGTAACTCAAAACAGGCTCTATGGTGTTTGATAAAGGCAAATAGGTGTCTAATACAAAAAACAAAGCTAATAAGGTAAATAGTATGGTAATGGGTTTGCCCCAATAAATTTCATGGATGGATGTTTTTTCTAAGACCTCTTTTTGTTGGATGTATTCTTCAAATTTTCTTTTTCGATACTCATAAATACGCTCTTGTTTTTCAATCTCGGATTGATGGTAATAAGTTGTTTTTTTAGCTTGATTCTGATAGTAAGTAACGATTTGCTGGTATGCCAAGTTAATTTGTGTAAAACGGGAATGAGCATCCGGCGATGGATTGACATCCGGATGGTATTTTTTTGATAATTCTTTAAATCGCTTTTTAACAGTATGAAGATTGCTCCCCGGAGCTAAACCAAGAATTTCAAAGCTTTGATGAATGTTCATTTGTTTATTGGTAATACTCGGCAAAGTATCGTTCTCCCTGTTTAAATCCTAAATCAGAAGCTCTTTTTAAAATATTACAAGCTTCTTCTTTTTTTCCAAGATGATAAAGCAATACACCTTTACCCGGTAAAAAATCAGGATTACAGGGTTGATGCTTTAACACATCATTGCATAATTGCAAGGCTTCTTCATATTTTTTATTTTCATAACTATCGGTAATTTTTTCTTTGATGGGCTTTAAATCTTCTCCGAGTATAGGATTGATAGAAATAGGTACTTCTATGTACAAAGGGTAAGAATATTTATCCTCGATGGAATTTTTTATTATCCATTTATCTTTGCTTTTATTTAAAACCACCAATGCTTCTCTGTCTGCATGATCTCCGATGGATTGAATGATTTCAGGATTTTTATTCTCTTCATTTTTATCCAGTAAA
>CALEWF010000073.1 GCA_937925455.1 uncultured Flavobacteriales bacterium
GTGGAGGAGCGATAGATGCATTCTCTGTCAATCAGTACAAACAATATGTGTGGGTTATTAACGCCGTTAAAAATCCCAATCCAACACAAAAAGAAAAATTACGAATTGCCGGTGCTAAAATTGCATCATCACTAAAAACAAAAAAACAAACATCGGTAGCTATTGAAAATACGCTTACATCAACTGAATCATTATTGGCTGTAATCGAAGGGCTTGCCTTAGCTTCCTATGAATTTATTAAATATTTCTCAGATAAAAAAGATAAAGTTTTATTACAGGAAATAATTGTTGCAGGTAAGGTAGTGGATGACAAGGAGCTGGAAGAAATCACCCATGTTATTCATGGTACATTTATTAGTCGTGATCTGGTAAACGAACCTGTACAATACCTTACTGCCAGAAGACTTAGTAAAGAAATTGAAAAATTATCGCGTGAAGCAGGATTCAGCTTTGAATACTTTGGAAAGAAAAAAATTGAAAGTTTGAAAATGGGTGGATTGCTAGGTGTAAATCAAGGAAGCCTGGAAGAACCTACCTTTAACATTTTAGAGTGGAAACCGGCTAAAGCAAAAAACAAAAAACCCTTGGTATTAGTAGGCAAAGGAGTGGTATATGATACAGGCGGAAGCAGCTTGAAAACCAGTGCCGGCATGGAGCAAATGAAAGGGGATATGGCTGGTGCAGCCGCCGTTGTAGGATCAATTTATGCCATTGCAAAAAGTAAACTTCCTTACCATGTAGTAGGTTTAATTCCTGCTACCGATAACCGTATTGATAATACTTCGATTGTGCCGGGAGACATTCTAACAACATACAGCGGAAAAACCGTAGAAGTATTAAATACGGATGCAGAAGGACGATTAATTTTAGCAGATGCTTTACATTATGCATCTAAATATAACCCTGAATTAGTTATTGATTTAGCAACTCTTACCGGAGCAGCTGTAGTAGCAATTGGCGAACTGGGCATTGTAGGCATGGAAAAAAATGCATCAGAACAATTTGCGGTTTTGGAAGAATCCGGATGGAATGTTTATGAACGATTGGTAAAATTTCCACTTTGGGAAGAGTATGCAGAATTTATCAAATCGAATATTGCAGATATAAAAAATATAGGTGGTCCGATGGCTGGAGCTATTACCGCAGGTAAATTTTTAGAACATTTCACCTCTTATCCCTGGATTCACTTGGATTTATCCAATGCACTAATCAGCAATAACAAGCATTACCTTACTTCATTGGGAACCGGTGCCGGGACTCGGTTATTGGTAGAATTCGTAAAAAATAACTTAAAAAAGGAAACAAAATCAAACGCTGTTAAAAACAAGAAACAAGGCAGAAATTAACCATGAGAAAAGCATTAGGTGAAGATAAAATACGAGTAGGCATTAGCTTGGGTGACATCAATGGCATTGGCCCGGAAATTATTCTCAAAACCTTTGCTGAACCAATGATGTTAGAGCTTTGTACCCCCATTGTTTATGGGTCATCCAAAATATTAGGTTTTTATAAAAAAACCATAGAACATGCTGACCAGCTTAATTATCAAATTATTCGACATGCGGATGAAGCTGCTTTTAAAAAGCTGAATGTAATTAACTGTTGGCAGGAAGAAGTAAAAATTGAACCCGGTGTTTCTAATGAAACCGGAGCTAAATATGCCATAAAAGCCTTAGAAAAGGCCACAGATGACTTAAATGTAGGGAAAATACATTGCCTGGTTACAGCGCCTATTGATAAATCTCACTTACAAAAAGTTGGGTTTCATTTTCCGGGTCATACTGAATATGTGGCCTCAAAAGTAAAAGGCAAACCACTCATGCTGATGGTACATGAAAGTTTTAGGATTGCTTTGGCTACCGGCCATTTGGCATTAAAAGACGTTGCCGCAAAGCTAAATGAAACCCTTTTAATAGATACATTACATATTCTCAATGAATCATTAAAACTTGATTTTTCAATCCGAAAACCTAAAATAGCGGTATTAGCTCTCAATCCGCATGCCGGCGATCAAGGAAAATTTGGTAGCGAAGAAAAACAAATCATAACTCCTGCCATCAAAAAAGCTTTTGATCGTGGGATATTGGCTTTTGGTCCCTTTCCCGCAGATAGCTTTTTTGCCTCCGGAAATTTCAAGCACTACGATGCCATCTTAGCTATGTATCATGACCAAGGGCTTATTCCTTTTAAAACATTATCAGGTATGGCTGGGGTAAATTATACCGCCGGATTAAATGTTATTCGTACCTCGCCTGACCATGGACCAGCATTCGATTTAGCAGGTAAAGGTGTTGCTTCGGAAGAATCATTTCGCCAAGCCGTATTTATAGCCATGGATATTTATGCTACCCGAAAAAATAATCAGGAATTACTTAAAAATCCTCTGAAAAAATTAAGCAATGAAATAATTGAAGGAAAAGAAGATGAATCTATACCAGAAAGTGAAGAAAGTTGATGTAGGCTAATTTTTTTCTTACATTTATATCCAAATTAAACCCAAATTATGCATTAGAAAAAATATAAGGAGGGCTAAGATCACCAACTTTTGAAAAAAGTCCTTCCAACCATATCCTTTTTTGTCTCGATGCAGATAGTTTTAAGGTATTATTTCCGCCATGTTTACTAATCCAACTTCCTAATGCAAAGCATTTAAACCCAAATTATGCAATAGAAAACCGGATATAATGCAAATTCATTTTTATTTCTGTATTAAAACCGATTCTATGAAGTAACCACCTGGGTTCAAACAATTATTTTGCTTCAATTGCAATAAAAATTATTTCAGATGTTTTTTAATTGGTTTATTTATCTGTGTACTCTGAGGTGAAAAATTTAACCACAATGCACACAAAGAAAAAGTTATGACAGAAATTACTGCACTCTGTGCCCTTTGTGTAAAACTTTGTGTTCTTAGTGGTAAAAAGCATTTAACCCCAATAGTAAACAATTTTTTTAACCACAAAGAACACAGAGATACACGGAGTACACAAAGAAAATGAAAGTAAAAACACAAGGTATTGCTCTGTGCTATCTGTGGTTATTTATCTAACAGTGGCTACGTAGCTTTTTGTTTTTCTCGATGCCTACGGAAAATTTCTAATGAATAATTTGGATTTAAGGGTCTTTTTTATTTTTTAAAACGGAAGCTAAGTGTTTCAGCCCATGTATTTATAAAATAAATAAGCATTAATATACCAACATAGATACCAAATATTATTAACGTAACATACCCAACTGCTGCTGATAGTTGCATGATTACAATTTGCAAGATCAATAACCCAAAGGCCAAATACATTGCCCGATGTAACCATTTTCTAACTTTAGAAATTTGTGACTCTTTACTCATTAGGTGTACCAAAAGGCTTGTAGTTTGAGCAATTCCCAAAGCAATAAAAAACACCATGACACCAATTTGCCAAACATTGATTAACACCCACACACTAGCAGCAACTGATAACGACTGCCAAATAACATCTATGATTTTAAATGTGCGGAAGGTCATACACTAAAATATACAAATTTGAAAATATTTTAAACTAAATATAATTCTTAACCAAAACACCAGCCTAAGCCACGATACGTTGAAATTTCTTCAATTATTTTTCCATTTTTTATAAGATAAATTGTATTGAAACGCTCCAATAATTCTCCGGCTTTGGCATGTCTAAAAAATAAAGGATCGCCAATTTGTAAGGATTCTTTTCCCGAATAACGTATAGGTGTTTGTACTTCACCAAATCCTTCGGTAGAAATAGGCTGTAAGCCCATAGGTAAATAAGGAACCGGTTGTTTTAGTAAACCAGTCTCGCCGGATGCAATGTATCCACCACCCTGACAGGTGTATATCCCAGATGCCGGAATACGCGTAATTTCTAAAGCAAATACAGCTGCAGGTGCATGTTTGAATTGAGAATAATAATCAAACAACGCCGGTGAGTAAAATCCTGAACCAACTGTTATTTCAGTAATCCAGGGTTCTTGCTTGCTGGTTTCAATACTTCCGGTACCTCCTGCATTTACTAATTGCAATTCAAAACCGGCATCTCTAAGAGCTTTTACAATGTCTCCTCTACGTTTACTTAAGTCTTTTACCGAACGTTTTTTTAACCAGGTAATCGCTGTATTTTTTAAACCTGCACCTTTAACCCGATCTCCCAACCCGGCAATTTGGGCCTCGTAACCCATAATTCCATACAATTCTACGTTTGGATATTTTTTAATCTGATTGGCTAAATTCATGACATTATTTACAGTTCTCAGTGGTGAACGCCATACGCCAAAATGTAATCCGGGAAATTCGGTACTCATGTCCACATCCATACATACTTTGGCTTGTACCTCAAATTGCTGCGCCATTCTGTTTATTTGTTGAACATGAGGCTCTTCATCCACCATGAAAATGATTTTTTTACCCCGCTTTACTTCTTCCAGCACAGCCTGTATATGTTGTTCTGCAAAACAAGGATAACCCAGAAGAATATCATCCAGTCCGGCCTGACTGAGCTTAACTGCTTCTAGCGGATGATAGGCCATGATACCCTGAAAACGCGAATCTGCTTGTAAAATTCGTTTTAACAACGGTAAACAGCGAACCGATTTAGATGCCACACGAATTGGCAGGTTACCGGCACGTTTTAAGATCGCATGAATATTTTGATCAAATAAATCCAAATCAACAAAAGCCAGCGGCATAGATTTTCCTGCCAGTATGGATTTGTAGTAAGCGTAATTTTTATTCACTTTTTAATTTTTGATACTAAATGTATAAGAATTAAACGAACAAAAATTGTCATTAAAATACAATAAACCATTATTTATTAGGGGACGGCCGCGAAATTTATCGTCTCTTAGGGGCGGATTCACCCGCTGCCCCATCTGCTGCGGATGGAAGTGGAAAGCCCGCAGGGGCGAAGCCCACAGGGCACGGGGTAGCGGGGCTGAGGGCACG
>CALEWF010000074.1 GCA_937925455.1 uncultured Flavobacteriales bacterium
GCTTCACGAATATCAAATGCAAACTTTACATCGGAAACAGGAAGAAAAAATAAGCTTACAAACGATTTTAAAATATCGTTTTCAAAATAACGAATCACTTTCATTTTGGAGTCATTCTTGTCAAAATTTACTCCTACAATATTATTTTTAATGGTTACCAAAATATTTGCTTCATTAAAATCTTTTAAGTAAAAATCATATTTTCTTCGAATGGATTTTCCTTTTGAGTCTGCTTCTGTTATATTTATTACAAATTGTTCGTTGGATGGTTCCGGAACAATTTGAATAGCATAGCTTTTTCCATTATTTACAAATTGATGTGTAGCTTTACTACTTAGCCATTCCATGGCTTGCTCTTTTGAAGTAAACTCATTTTTGGGTTCTGGTATATGATAATAGAGATACCTTAAAGCTTGTTGCACCTGCCGAAACCCATCCATATCATTTACCGGTATTAGAAGAAAAGAATTAAAACTTATCTTATTGCTTTCAGCGAACTTAAACAAGGGTTGACTGTTTCGAGCAATGACCTTAACAGACGAGGACTTGGAAGTTGTATATGGTTGAATAGAAAATGTATCAATAAAATGCAGGTAAAATTCACACTTATATTGTTTTGACTTTCCTTTAGAGTCAGTTAATGTGGTTTGAATAGTGGTTAAAGTTTTATTACTTTCATCCCCCCATGAAATGGTAGATTGAATATTCAAACCGGGGTGTGATACCTGTTGAATTTTGGCCTGCAGCCGCTGCTTGGCATCGTCAATATCTTTGATTTTATTAGTTTGGGCAAAATTAAAACTTGCAATGTACAAGAAAGCCCAAAAAGAAACGAAATATTTCATATAGAATTAGTTTTGAGTAAAATTATAATAATTATCACATTGTATCAGGAAAAATTTTTCCGGGATTAAGTATTCCATTAGGGTCAAATATATGTTTAATTGACTTCATCAGTTGTAATTGAACCGGATTAAAAGCAATATCCATATAATTTTTTTGCACCCAGCCTATGCCGTGCTCACCGGATAAGGTTCCCCCTAAAGATACACAAAGCTGAAAGATTTCGCGAATTCCTTTGGGTAATTCTTGTCGCCAAATCTCATCAGACAAATCGCCTTTAATAATATTGACATGCAAATTCCCATCGCCGGCGTGGCCGTAGCATACCGACTGAAACCCATATTTTTTGCCGATATCTTTTACCCCTTTAAGTAATCGGGGAAGCTCGTAACGAGGCACAACAGTATCTTCTTCTTTGTAGATTGAATTGGATTTTACTGCTTCGGCTACGCTACGACGTAATTTCCACAACGCATTTTTTTCTTCAGCCGATTCGGCATAATGAATGGAGATTGCTTGATATTCATCCATCACAGCAGCTACTTTTTCAGCTTCATTGCGAATTGTTTCCAGGGAATACCCATCTACTTCTACAAGTAAATGAGCCTTCTCTTCAGGACCTATTTTCAATGGGATATCATTTCTATATTTCAAAGTCCATTCAATGGCATCACGTTCCATAAATTCCAATGCAGAGGGAATAATACCAGCTCGAAAAACAGCCGATACAGCTTCGCAAGCTTTTTCTGCATCCGAAAATGGGACCAACATCACCACTGAAAGCGGAGGATATGGGATCAGTTTTAATACAATCTTAGTAACAATGCCAAGCGTTCCTTCACTGCCTACCATCAACTGAGTTAAATTATAGCCGGTAGAATTTTTTAATACATTGGCACCCGTCCAAATGATTTCGCCGGTTGGTAATACTACTTCAAGATTTAATACATAATCTTTGGTAACGCCATATTTCACAGCTCTTGGACCTCCGGCACATTCAGCTACATTGCCTCCTATAAAACACGAGCCCCGGCTGGAAGGGTCGGGTGGATAATACAATCCTTTTTCTATTACGGCTTCTTGCAACACTTGGGTGATAACACCAGGTTCGGTAATAACTTGCAAATTTTTTTCATCAATATGTATGATTCGATTAAGTTTTTCAGTACTCAATAAAACTCCACCATAAACCGGTAAGGCTCCGCCACTTAGGCCTGTGCCGGCGCCTCGAGGTGTAACCGGTATGCAATGTGTGTTGCAATACCGCATGACTTCAGCAATTTTTTGAGGGGTGTCGGGTTTAACAACCATCGAAGGCATGAACATTAAATCTTCCGTTTCGTCATGCGCATAGCTTATCATTAACGCTTCATCAAAAAGGCAAAGCTCATGGCCAACTATTTTAGTGATGGCTATTTGATGTAGATCGCTAAGTACTGTGTAATTCATAACAGCAATGTTACATAATACCATTGAGCCTTTCAATAATTTTTATTCAAAAGAATATGAATTATTCACATCAATATAATGCTATAATTCATAACCCATACAGTGCGTTAAATCATGTTAATTTTTAATTCATAACCTTTTGATAATCATCGCATTAAAAAACAAATCAAATAATCTTGTTTAATTTATTATACATAAAGATAAACAATAAAATATTTCTATGGTTTTTGTATAAACCCAAATTATGCAATAGAAAACCGCATATTATGCAAAGTCATTTTCATTTCTGTATTAAAGGCGATTATATGAAGTAACCACCTGGGTTTAACCAATTATTTTGAATCAATTGCAATAAATGGTATTTCAGATGTTTTTAATTGGTTTATTTATCTGTGTTCTCTGTGGTGAAATATTTAACCACAATGCACAAAAAGAAAAAGTTATGACATAAATTTCAGCACTCTGTGCCCTTTGTGTAAAACTTTGTGTTCTTTGTGGTAATAAGGAT
>CALEWF010000075.1 GCA_937925455.1 uncultured Flavobacteriales bacterium
CGAATGCCGCAACGCAAGGAGCAGCGGGGCTGAGGGTACGAAGACACCGCTGCGACTATGCGATGCGTGCATGAGCCCCGAGGACTTGGAACGGACAGCCGCTTGAAGCAGCCATATTAAATTAAAAATTTATATTTAAGAATTATTGCTTCCCATGGCACTGTTTATACTTCTTACCACTACCGCATGGACAAGGATCGTTTCTTCCGATCTTTTCCTCTGCTTTTACCGGTTGTTGTTTGGTTTTCTCACGAGTATCCTGCATTCTTGAATCTGAAGCTCTTACCTCATCGGTACGACTGGTTTTAAGATTCTGATGGTTAGTTCTTACCGGTGCGGCCTGTTCTTTTACAGCTCCAGGATTTTCAACCGGTATGGTTACCTTCATCAAAAATGAAATTATATCCTGATTGACTTTATGGGTAAATTCTTTAAACAAGTTGAAGGCCTCTAACTTGTAAACCAGCAACGGGTCTTTCTGCTCATAGACGGCATTCTGAACACTTTGTTTTAAGTCGTCCATATCCCTCAAGTGTTCTTTCCATGCATTATCAATCAATGCGAGTGATACGGCTTTTTCTATACTCAATACCAAGTCTTTGCACTGGGTTTTGTAAGCTTTTTCTAAATTGGTAATAACCTGCATGGCTCTTAGCCCATCGGTAACGGGCACTACAATGTTTTGGTACATGTGTGCGGACTGTTCATATACATTTTTAATTACAGGATACGCTACATTAGCAATATGAGCCATGCGATTTGCATAAGATTCGGTTGCTTTTGTAAATACCGCTTCCACCATATCTTCTTCATTCATTTTCATGAACTGATCTTCTGTAATAGGCGATTCAATGGAAAGGGTTCGGAATAGTTCTATTTCAAACTGATTAAAATCTCGTTGTTCTACGCTTTGTTGTACAATCGCTTCAGCCAAGTCATACATCATGTTTGATATATCCACAGACAAACGATCGCCATAAAGCGCATGACGACGACGAGTATAAACAGCTTCGCGCTGCTGATTCATGACATCGTCATATTCAAGCAAACGCTTACGAATACCAAAGTTATTTTCTTCTACTTTTTTCTGTGCCCGTTCGATGGATTTGGTAATCATAGAATGAGTGATTACTTCCCCTTCTTTCAATCCCATTTTATCCATCATCCCGGCAATACGTTCCGAACCAAAAAGACGCATCAAATCATCTTCGAGCGAAACAAAGAATTGCGAAGACCCCGGATCTCCCTGACGACCTGCACGTCCCCGTAACTGACGGTCAACCCGCCTTGAGTCATGACGCTCTGTACCAATAATAGCTAATCCACCGGCTTCTTTCACTCCCGGTCCGAGCTTAATATCTGTACCTCGACCTGCCATGTTGGTTGCAATGGTTACTGTACCGGCTTTTCCAGCTTCTGCCACAATTTCTGCTTCTTTTTGGTGAAGTTTAGCATTTAATACCTGATGCTTGATATTTTTCAACTTCAGCATCCGGCTCAACAATTCTGAAATTTCAACCGAGGTGGTACCAACCAGCACCGGACGACCTTGATTTACGTAAGCTTCAATCTGTTCAATGACGGCATTATATTTTTCACGTTTGGTTTTATAAACCAGGTCATTGAGATCTTTACGTTGAATGGGTTTATTGGTGGGAATAACTACAACATCGAGTTTATAAATATCCCAAAATTCTTTGGCTTCGGTTTCTGCTGTACCGGTCATACCAGCCAGCTTATGATACATCCGAAAATAATTTTGAAGCGTAATGGTAGCATAGGTTTGTGTGGCAGCTTCTACTTTTACATTTTCCTTTGCTTCAATGGCTTGATGCAATCCGTCAGAATACCTTCTACCCTCCAGAATACGTCCGGTTTGTTCATCTACAATTTTTACTTTGCCATCCATCACCACATAATCCACATCAATTTCAAATAGTGAATACGCTTTTAATAATTGAATGATGGTATGGATACGCTCCGTTTTAATGCTAAAATCACGAATCAGGTTTTCTTTGAGCTGAACTTTTTCTTCTTTGGATAAAGGCTGTTGTTCTATATTAGCTAAACCGGTAGCCATATCAGGAATAACAAAAAAGTTAGGGTCGGCAGCATCTTCTGTGATAAGTTCGATGCCCTTTTCAGTTAAATCAACTGTATTGTTTTTTTCATCAATCACAAAATATAATTCATCGTCTATTTTGTGCATTTCTTTTTGTTGATCCTGCAGATAATAATTTTCTGTTTTTTGAAGTATTGATTTTATGCCCGGTTCACTTAGAAATTTGATTAATGCTTTGTTTTTTGGGCCTCCACGATAACTTCTGAAAAGATATTCAGCTCCTTTGCGTTCATCTTCTTTGGATGGATTTTCCTGTGATAGCAAGCGTTTGGCATCTGCCAGTTGAATATTGATCAGTTTCTTCTGAGCATTTACCAGTTTTTCTACTTTGGGTTTGAGTTGAATAAATTCCTGATTTTCACCGCGAGGCGTTGGTCCTGAAATAATCAATGGGGTTCTTGCATCATCAATCAATACAGAATCCACTTCATCCACAATGGCGTAATGATGCCCGCGCTGAACCAGTTCTTCAGGTGTACGAGACATGTTATCCCGAAGATAATCAAACCCAAACTCATTGTTTGTACCATAGGTAATATCTGCCAAATATGCATTTCTTCTTGCTTCAGAATTAGGTTGATGTTTATCAATACAGTCAACCTTTAACCCATGAAATTCAAACAAAGGTCCCATCCATTCAGAGTCACGTTTAGCTAAATAATCATTTACTGTAACTACGTGAACTCCTCTACCCGGCAAAGCATTTAAATACACAGGCAGTGTTGCCACCAAAGTTTTCCCTTCACCGGTTGCCATCTCTGCAATTTTACCCTGATGCAATACCGAACCACCAATCAGCTGGACGTCGTAATGCACCATATCCCAGGTTACATCTCCACCTGCTGCTTTCCAAGATTTATCCCAGTAAGCTTTATTCCCTTTTATAGTTATATTGGACCTTACGGCAGCCAAATCACGATCAAAATCAGTAGCTGTTACTTCTAAGGGTGCAAGTTCTTTAAAACGTCTGGCAGTTTCTTTCACAACGGCAAAAGCCTCTGGCTGAATCAATTTGAGTGTTTCTTCAATTTTATCCAGCTTAATTTTCTCTAAGCGATCTATTTCTTTATAAATATCATCCTTCTCAACGGGTGTAAGAGAGGGGACTTCTTCAAGTTGTTTTTTCAAACCAGCAATTTGCTCTTCCTCATTTTTTACTGCATCTGCCAATTTCTTTTTAAACTCAAGGGTTTTAGCACGAAGTTCATCATTGGTTAGTTGCTGTAACTGCTGAAAATATTGATTTACCTGCTCTACAATGGGGTATAATTCTTTAAGGTCTCGATCGCCTTTATTTCCAACTATCTTACTTAATATATTGCCTAAAAATCCCATATATGCCTTTAAAATATTAAATTAAAACAAGGGCACTAAAATAAAACCAAAAATTGAATAAAGGTGTGATAAAAAATTTGTTGTTTAATAATTACAGGAAACAGTTTAATAATTTACTTAAAAATTCTTTTTGAAATACTCATATAAACTCCGCAAATGGTAAGAACCCGCTCATGGATTAGGTGAAGTCCGCCAAAAGATGTAACTTCGTTTCTATGTTTATTTTATCTCCTATTGCATAATTGGGGTTTATTTTGTAACTTTCTGGTGGATTTAGGATAAAAGATTGAAATATCCGATTTTAAAAAATGATGTTCATACGTTTTATAGTAATGTTAACTTATTTAAGATAGTAGCTATGATTAAACAATGGATGTTAATAGGTTTTATTTCCTTGCTTTTCATAACAAAAGCAAATACTCAAAACGTTGTAATTATTGAAGATGAAAGAATATATAGGCGTTTTCCAAAAGAGCAGATTGAACAATGGAAATCAAACAATCCATTACAAATTCTTTACCTGAATTATTTATACAAAGATTCTTATCTGATAAAAAACAACCAGGGTGCAGTAAATCAAAATATTGACCCTGCACGAACTGATATCATGAATTTTGATCATATGCGAAAAGAAAATGAAAGAATTACTTATGCTGTTAGCCCATGGGGTGACTACATTGAATTAAAATCAAAGAAAGAAGTTGAAAAAGAATTTGAAAAAATAAAGATAGAATATCTAGGTAAAAACTCAAATAAGAAACAATGAAACAGATATACTATTTTTGGTCATTATTTATTGTCTGCTATGGTTTATTTAATTCAGTTGCATATTGCCAAGCTGTAACAGCAGGCGATTGCAGCCAAGCGGTAAATATTTGTACAAATGCTTCATTTGCTGTTGATCCAAACGGTTACGGTAATGTTGAAGAATTTTTTGTTGGTACAACATCCAATCCATCCACAAATCCAGCTTCGGGAAATTTAGGTTGTCTTTTAGCTGGAGAATTAAATAGTACATGGATGATTATAAATGTGGTCACATCTGGAACATTAGAATTTTCATTTGGAGCAGATGGTGGCTCTTATTGTTACGATTGGATTATGTGGCAATATAACTCAAACACTTGCAGTGCAATCCAAAATGATTTATTATCTCCTATTCGTTGTAATTGGAACTATCCATGTGAAAGTTTTACAGGGATTGCAAATACACTTCCTCCCGGAGCTGAACCTGGAAATTTTGAGCCTGCACTCAATGTAACTTGCGGGCAGCAATTTATAATTTGTTTTTCTAACTACAGCTCAGCAGTAACAAGTGTTCCACTTAACTTCTTTGGTACAGCACAAGTAAGCTGTACAACGTTTACCCCAATTACTGTAAATAATGCTACCATTTGCCCGGGAGGGCAAGCTACTCTCACTGCAAATGGTGGAACATCTTATACCTGGAGTACTGGACAAACCACAGCAAGCATAAATGTTAGTCCAACGTCAACTTCTACTTATACAGTAACAGGCACTGGCTCTTGTGGAACTGGAACAGCTACAGCAACAGTAACAGTTTTACCAGCCAGCGATCCAACCTGTGGATGTACAGTAACCGCCGGTAATTACGGACCATATTGCTTAGGTCAAACCATCAGTTTAACAGCATCTACCGTATCTGGAGCAACTTCTTATACATGGACTGGGCCTAACGGTTTTAACTCTAGCTCTCAAAATCCTACTATAACCAATGCGCAAACAGTAAATGCAGGTGTATATACTGTGACTGTAAATGCTGGTTCTAATACCTGTACAGCTACAACGACGGTAGTTGTGAACCCACTTCCTACCCCTACCATCAATGCTACGACGCCTATTTGTGTAGGGCAATCAGCTACACTCACGGCCAATGGTGGAGGAACTTACCTTTGGAATACCGGTGCTACCACACAAAATATAACTGTGTCACCAACCAGCACTACTACCTATACCGTTACTGTAACTTCAGCTGCTGGTTGTTCAGCTACGGCTACTACCAACGTTACTGTGAATCCGTTGCCTACTCTAACAGCAGGAAACAACGGACCGATTTGTACTGGTGCAACGCTGAACCTGACTTCTTCTGGTGGTACTGGATATACTTGGAGCGGACCTAATGGTTTTACAAATAATACCCAAAATCCATCCATCACCAATGCTCCGGTAGCTGCTTCCGGAACCTATACCGTTACCGTTACTACGGGAGACGGTTGTACAGCCTCAACTTCAACTATTGTAACCATTAATCCTCTACCCACAGCTATAGCTAATAACGACGGGCCAATCTGTGAAGGAAATACACTCAATATTACAGCCGGTGGTGGGGTATCATATACATGGACGGGTCCGGCAAATTATACATCAAATCAGCAAAATAATTTACTAAGCAATGTTCAGCCCAACCAAAGTGGAACTTATAACGTAACCGTAACTGATAATAATGGATGCAGTAGTACGGCATCTACTACCGTTATTGTAAATGCTTTGCCCGTAGCAACTGCTAATGCAGAAGGTCCTGCTTGTGAAGGTTTAACAATTTCACTCTCTGCTAATGGAGGAACCACCTATCAATGGACAGGGCCTAATGCTTTCAGTTCAACTAGTCAAAATCCAATCATTACTGGAGCTACTACTTCAAATAATGGAACATATACAGTTACTGTTACTGATGCAAATGGGTGTTCATCAACTGCATCAACTACAATTACGGTATATGCTACTCCAATAGCCAGCTTTACAGCTACCAATCTATCGGGATGCACACCCGTATGTACAGATTTTACAGATTTAAGTACTGTAAATGGCTCATCTATTACCAGCTGGAGCTGGTCTTCTAATGGAACCAATTTCAGTAATCAGCAAAATCCTACACAGTGCTTTACAAATATCGGATTATATGATATTAGCTTGACAGTAACCAGTGCACAAGGTTGCAGTGCAACCATTGTATTTAATGACTTAATTCAAGTATTTCCAAACCCGATTGCTGATTTCTTCATTATTAATTCTGATTTGATATTCCCAAGCAGTCAAGTAGCGCAATTTATAAGTACCAGTTCAGGAAATATTACTTCATGGAATTGGGACTTTGGGGATGGAAATACATCCATGATAGAAAATCCAATTCATAATTATATTGATACCGGAGAATTTTGTGTAACACTGACAGTTATTACTAATAATGGCTGTCAGGCAAGCACTCAAAACTGCCTGTATATTTATCCGGAATATACTATTTATATTCCAAACACATTTACACCCAATGACGATAAGCTAAATGACTACTTTGCAGTTAAAGGAAAAGGAATAAAATCCATTGAAATGTATATCTTTAATCGGTGGGGAGAAGCTATTTATTCTTCGGATAATTTACAAGGCTGGTCTGGATTTATCAGAAACACATCAGAAATAGCCAAACAAGACGTATATTCGTATAAAATTTATGTTACAGATATTTTGGATAGAAAGCATGAATATTATGGCCATGTGAATCTCTTACGATAATTCAAACTTAAGTTGATGTATAAAAAGGGCTTCAGAAAATTGAAGCCTTTTTTATTCTTTCCACTTTATATTACAACCAATGCTCGGAATCTGTTTTTCGGGAATCGGTTTTCCGGTAAGAAGGCAATCTAATACTAAACGTAAGTCCTTTCCTGTTACAGGCTTATCATTTTTAGGACGCGAATCATCCAATTGACCACGATATACGCATGTATCATTGCTATCAAATACATTAAAATCGGGGGTGC
>CALEWF010000076.1 GCA_937925455.1 uncultured Flavobacteriales bacterium
TCTAATGACAATTTTGGGATTTAAAAAATGCTTTTACTAATTTACACTTCACTACTGAAACGAATAATTAAAATAATACAGTTGGAGAAGGCAAAAAAAATAATTGTTACCAATAAATTTTGTATTTTGTAAAATTAAAAGACTTATGTATGATAAAAAATTATTATTTCTTATCATTTCTATTCATTCTGTTAAATCTTAATTATACCTATTCGCAACAACATTGCGGGACAGACGAAATGGCACTGGAATTATTAAATCAACAGCCGGAATTGCTTACACCATGGAAAAAACAATGGTATTTTCAGGAACATTTAATTCAAAATTACCAAACTGTTTCCAGAGGAGGTAATCCGTACATTATCCCAGTGGTTGTGCATGTAATTCACCATGATGGGAATGAAAATATTAGCGATGAACAAATAAAAAATGGCATTCAAATTCTTACACGTAATTACAGAAAGCAAAACCCTGACACTTCTGAAATAGTTGCTCAATTTAAACCTATTGCTGCTGATATGGAAGTGGAATTTCAATTAGCCAAACTAGATCCGAATGGAAATTGCACCAATGGTATTAATCGAATTCGTTCAACACTAACTACCATAGGTGATCATCAGGTAAAAACACTGATTCATTGGCCAAGAGATCGCTATGTAAACATTTACATTGTTAGAAATGCGGCAGGCCTTGCCGGCCATGCCCTCATGCCTTTTCAAGCAGATACCATCCCTCAATGGGATGGTATTGTCATTGCTGGAGACTATATGGGAAATATTGGCACATCGAACGATGTACGCTCTGTAGTTTTAAGTCATGAATTCGGTCATTTCTTTAATCTGTTTCATGTATGGGGTGGAAATAATGTTCCAGGATTTTATTATTTACCCGTAGCACAACCTTCTAATTGTGCAGAAGACGATGGCGTAGATGATACTCCAAACACCATTGGATGGCAAACCTGTAATTTGAATGGAAATTCATGCGATACGATGCTGGATAATGTTCAAAACTTTATGGATTATGCCTATTGTGCCCGAATGTTTACCGAAGGGCAAAAACAACGAGTACATGCGGCACTAAACAGTCCTGTGGCACAACGAAATAATTTGTGGACAACTCAAAATCTTCTGGAAACAGGTTTAACAGCCAATGTAGGATTATGTAAAGCTGATTTTAAAATAAACCGTCATTTATTCTGTGTAGGCGAATCCGTTCAGTTTACGGACATGAGTTTGCATGATGTTACCAGCTGGAATTGGAATTTTGGAGATTTATCTACAAGCAATTTACAAAACCCACAACATACTTACACTAATCCGGGACGCTATGATGTAACATTATCGGTAAGTGATGGAAGTAACTCGATGAGTAAAACAAAACAAAATGCATTGGTGATTTTACCTGATACCGGCCAATCATTACCATTTTATGAAGATTTTGAATACCGTAACTCTATTGAGCAAACTGGATTACATCCATTTTCAGAACATGAAATAAACTGGACACTTTTCCAGGGTGCAGGCTCAAATGGTAATCAATGTGCAGCCTTGTTTTGTAATGATGATACACTTTCTTATCAATATGCATTTTATACCCCAGCCTTGGATTTACGCAATGTACAACAACCGGTTTTTACATTCAAATATGCATTTGCACGAAATCATACTTCTAATAAAGACAACTTAAAAGTTAAAATCAGTAAAGATTGCGGCCAGTTTTGGACAACTCGATTAAGCATAACAGACACCTTAGCCTCAGCACCTGAAACAGAAACAAATTTTATTCCGCAAAATAATCAATGGAAAAAAGTTAGAATCTCCAATATACCTCCATCATTTTTCACTAAAAATGTAGTTTTTAAAATTGAATTTACTTCATCGGGAGGAAATAACTTTTTCGTAGATGAAATTAACATGTATGACGAAGCAACCATAGGCATAGAAGAAAACACATGGAACGAATCATGGAGCATATTTCCCAACCCAACCTTTGACAATATTTTCATCCACGCATCCAGTATCATCGAATCTTGGAAGCTTATCACACTATCAGGAAGAGTGTTGATGAGGGGAAACACATACAATAATCAAATTCAATTATCACTTGCTGAAATACCTTCCGGAATTTACCTGGTAGGCATTCAAACCATGGAAGGGATGAGTTGGAAAAAAATAATTAAAAGGTAAAAGCCTCAATTAAATAACTACTGATGTTGCTTGAT
This sequence comes from uncultured Flavobacteriales bacterium, assembly GCA_937925455.1. Taxonomy (GTDB): domain Bacteria; phylum Bacteroidota; class Bacteroidia; order CAIKAF01; family CAIKAF01; genus BA4. The sequence continues at coordinate 2,225 of CALEWF010000076.1, forward strand.
AATATATGGATGTTGCTTGCCGGACTTGCTTTTTTCCTTTACGGAATGAGGCAAATGGAAGAATCATTAAAAAATTTAGCAGGCCGTTCATTTAAAAAATTCTTACGAAAAAACACGAAGCATCCCATACAAGGAGTACTGGCTGGTGCGGGAATTACTGCAATTCTACAAAGTAGTTCAATGGTTACCTTGCTGGTAATGTCATTTGCTGGTGCAGGAATTATAGGTTTGGAAAACGGATTCGGCATGATCATGGGAGCTAATCTGGGCACTACAATGACCGGTTGGATTGTATCGTTAATAGGCTTCAAATTAAACATAGAAAACTACGTTTTACCTCTAACAGCAATTAGCGGAATAGTTTATTCATTCAGTAAAAATGAAAGGCTATCTGGTATTAGTAAAATATTTTTTGGATTCAGCCTTATGTTTCTTGGCTTAGGTTATATGAAAAATAGCTTTTCAGATGTAGCTAGTACTATTGATTTAAACTATTTAAAAAATCAACCTTATGTGTTATATCTATTGTTTGGATTTTTTTTATCCGCCATTATTCAATCCAGTTCTGCCTCGATGATGATTTTTTTATCTTCCTTATCTGCAGGAATTATTACACTAAATCATGCTGCCTATATGGTAATAGGTGCTGATATTGGCACTACAATTACGGCTATTATTGGATCAATTGGTGGTAATTCTGTAAAAAAACAAGTGGGATTATCTCATTTCTTTTTCAATTTGATAACAGCAATTATTGCAGTGTTGTTAGTGAAATATTATTTATTATTAATCATATCCGTATTGAATATAAAAGATGAGCTAATTGCCACCGTTTTGTATCATTCTCTTTTTAATATAACAGGAATTATAACTTTTACTCCTTTTGTAAAACCATTTACTCGTTTTATTAAAAATATAACTCCTGAAAAAGAAAAAACATTCTCCAAATACATATCTAAGGTAAATACTCAAGATAAACAAGAATCGTTAGAAGCTATTTTAAAAGAATCCATTTTATTCCTGCATCAGACCATACGATTAAATACATTTTTTTTTAACAATGAAAATAAGTCAAGAGCTGAAGGGCTGAGAAAATATTATGATTTAAAAAAATATGAAGGAGAGGTATCTAAATTTTATCTTAAGCTTCAAAAAGAAGACTTATTAGAAGATGAATCTTCCAAACTAAATTTTCTAATAGCTGTTTTTAGAAACGCTACATTAAGTGTAAAAGACATCAAAGATATTGCTCACAATCTGGACGAATTAGAAAAAAGTGGGAATGATAATAAATACAGGCTCTTTAATCTAATTCAAAATGAACAGCTACAATTATACAAAAGTATTACCGAATGCATAGATAATTATCAAACCATTCGGTTAAGTGATATTGAGAATATCAACAAACAAATAGAACAATCTCATTTTAATGAAAACCGCATCATGCATAATAGTGAACTCAGCTTATCAAATGAATTACCTACTTTGTTTAATATTATACGCGAAATAAATAATTCCAACGAATCTATCCTTCGATCACTAAGGTATTTAGTTCAAGCAATAAATGGAAAACTGAAAACAGAAGAACCAAATAATGAATAGCAATTAAATTTATTTTTGATTAGAAAATAAAGAAATTACCCCCCTTAAATTCAGTACTCCAAATAACAAAAGCAGCATCAAAAATAAACCAATCATAAGTAGCATATCTAAAACAATTGGTAATTGTTGAATACTTAAAAAGTATGCGCCGGCTACTAATAAAACAAATAAACCTGAAAAACGAACTATCCATTTTTTAATAAAATTGAACTTTAATCGTCTGATAACAAAAAGCATTAAAAGTAAAGCAGAAACGGATTGAGTAAGTATGGCAACATAAGCAGAAGCCAAAGCACCATAAACAGGAATTAAAAGTATATTTAATAAAACATTTATGAATGCACAAATCAAAGCAATTTTTACTAAAAATCTAATTCTTCCGGCTGCTGTTATATAACTACCCGCTATGATTGATAAAACATAAGGAATAGTAACAAACATTAAAATAGATAGTACTTTAGCTGTTTCAGAAACATGTTCTTTATAAAGCAAATCAGACAATTTTTCATTAAAAAAAACAGTAAATACGGATAAGAAAAAAGCCGATGATAATAATAATCGTAGTGTCCATCCAAAAATTTCATTTACTGCCTCTCCGGTTTTAATTGATCTGGAAAAATAAGGTAATAAAACACCGGTAGCAATTATCGCAAACTGAGAGTATGCATCAAACAAACGATATGCAGCTGCATAAATTCCTGCCTCTGTTGAATCTTTCAATAAATAATTCAATAATATAACGTCTGATTTTAAATACACCCCCATTACTAATACTAATAAAGCAAAAGGTAAACTTTGTCGAAGTATGGAATAATAAAATTTCCAATTATAGGTTAACTTAAACATACCGGCTATTTTAATATTCGCCAGAGAAGCAATAATCATGGTCATAAAAGAAGACACTAATTGCAATCTTGCAAATAATAAAATATCCATTTTAAACCGGGTTAAATCCATCAGCACAATTCCACAAAGCATTATCAGTAACAAACGATCAGCAACAGACAATAAAGCATCCCATCCAAACTTAAGCAATGCATTTAAATTACTTCTTAGATATAAAGTAAAAGAATTAAATATCTGGGCGATTGCTAATAAAAATAATATATGTATAGCTTGAGAATCGAGATTTAAAAAATATGCTACCGGCAATAAGATAAATAGATAAACTAATCCAAGTAAAAACTTAAGAACAGTTAATCCTCCCAAATGCTTTCTTAATAACTGACTATGTTGAGCTATATTTCTGTTGTTAAAATTGGTTATTCCTAAATCAAGAATAATTAAGAAAAGTATGGTAACATTATACAAAGAATAATATAGCCCATAAGAAGTATTTCCCACAACCCGTTGTACCCCCAATTCTACACCAAGTATCCATAAGGACTTAATTAACAAATTAAGTAACACCGAAATTGAAATGCCTTTAACAATCAATTTATTCATACATTCTTTCGTTTGTAAGAAAAAGAAAGTAGAAAAAGTGAAAATAGAAATGCTACTTGCGTTGCACCTGCCTGGGTTGTAAGCGTATCTTCATCCAACATAGCTAACATAACAATAGCCCAGTATATTGTAAACAAATATCCCTGATAGATAAACACTGGGTATGCAAATAAAATAATAAACATTATGGCTAACGGTATTCCTAATGCTAATGCTGTGAACAAATATTGATTATGAGGATTCATCCAATACACAGGATGTAGCAACGTATGACTATCTGCATACGATTGATACATGGTATTTAAAACATCACCGGTACCAACGCCTATACAAGGTTCCTTTCGAATATTTTTGATGGTATGTTTCCATATTTCTAATCTTGCACTAATTGATTTTCCGGATGCGTCACCCGTTCGTTGATAATAATCCAACTCTTTTATAACTTCATAAATTCGTGTACGAATTGAAAATGGATTCATAAAATTTACATTACCAACACCCTGTTCAATAGCTTTTATTTCTTTATCTGTTAATTTATTAACACCATCGGCGTCTTTTCGTAATCCTTTAGATGCTAAAAAATGAATTAATGTTTCGCGAATTAAAAAACCATTAGCTGTTAATCCATCAAAATCAACTTTACTTCGTTTATTCCATGCTTGCTTCAGCTCATACCAACTAATGTTAATCCACACATGGTATCCATTTTCCTTTTCCCATCGCGTTGTATCATGTTTGTAAATACTACCATATCGTGTAGATAATGGAAGATTAGATAAATCTCCATCTTTTACAGAATGATACCGATGATATTCATTTAAAATTAATTTGGAAATTGCAAAAACTCCCAATACCAATCCTATGATGATAGAATAAACAGCATATTTTCCACTCTTAACAAACAAACAATAAAGCAAATGAACAGTAATTATTATTATTAATACAAAGAAGCCTGTAAGCGATTTAAGCATAAACAAATAAATTAACATGCCCATGGCAATAACAAGGTATATCCATGAAGGCAACCACCGGTACGAATCTCCTTTTTTAGAAAATAAATAGATGGAAAGAAAAAAACCCATTACTAACAACATGGAAAAACGAACATTAGAAATAAATGGGGAAAGCTTTCTAAAATCATTCATAGTTCCCGATGGCATTATCCAATACAGCCATACTCCAATTCCCATACATACCCATAAAGACCCCAAAAGGGTATGTATAACCCATGATTTTTGAGCATTAGATATTGCAGGCATAGTAACCAACATTACCGGAACTATAAACAACGGCAGAAAAATTTTCAAAATATGCCACCCTTCAACCATATCTTCCGTATGAATCATCCCAACAAGAAAAAGAACAAAAATGACAGGCAACCCCCAAATACCCGATTTATTCATCAAGCGTGTAAACTTCAATTTCCAGTTTCCATATAAAAACCAAGCAGCAGCCATTCCAAACTGTCCCCAACTCATCAATGAATTAGATGAAGGAAGCCCAGCTGTTAAAAGCAGCACAGAGAGAAAAAATAAAGTATCTGGCCGGAAAATTTGAAACAAGTTGTTATTTAAATTTTAGTTGAATGATGTTCAATGGATAAAAATACAATTCAGGTTGCAAATTCATGTAAACTTATGATAGTTTTGCTATTCATTTGTAAATATCCTTTGAAAATTGCTGTAAATACTCGTTTGCTCATACCCGGCAGATTGGAAGGACTGGGTACATTTACACATCAGGTATTAAAACAATTGGTTTCTGATCACCCTAACGATGAGTTTATCTTCATTTTCGACCGCAAATGGAGCGATGAATTTATTTACAGTCCCAATATTACACCGATTTATGCTGGACCACAGGCCAGGCATCCTTTTCTTTACTATATTTGGTTTGAATATACAATCACACATCTTTTAAAAAAATACAAGCCCGATATATTTCTCTCTCCCGATGGATATCTTTCATTACGAACAGATATTCCTCAAGTGCCAGTAATTCATGATTTGAATTTTGAACATTTCCCTCACTTTTTTGACCCCTTTCACCGGTGGCATTACCGAACATTCTTTCCACGCTATTGTAAAAAAGCAAAAAAAATTGCTACTGTTTCTGAATTTTCAAAACAAGACATTGCCAATCTATACCACATAGCTCCGGAGAAAATTGATGTAATATACAACGGTGTAGATAACTTGTATCAACCCGCCAATCCATTAGCCATTGAGCGTTTTAAACAACAAACCACTAATGGACAAGACTATTTTGCTTTTGTTGGCGGATTGTATTTAAGAAAAAATCTATCCAATATTTTGAAAGGATTTGAAGACTTTAAGAAAAGAACCGGCTCTCCGGTAAAATTTGTATTGGCAGGCAAGAGCTATAAAGAAACACAACCATTGTTTGAACTACATAAAACACTAGAAAGCAAAGACGACATCATTTTTTTAGGAAGAGTGGAACCCCGCGAACAAATACCGATAATTCTTAGTGGGGCGATCTCATTAGTATATGTTAGCTTTTTTGAGGGGTTTGGATTACCTATTGCAGAAGCTATGCAGTGTGGCACTCCGGTGATTACCGGAAATGTAACTGCCATGCCTGAAATAGCCGGCGATGCCGCAATTTTAGCCAATCCCAATAGTATAGAAAGCATTTCGTTGGCCATGGAACAAATTGCTAACTCAGAAAAATTACGAAATGAATTAAGGCAAAAAGGTTTTGAACAGATAAAAAAATTTAGCTGGAAAAAAACTGCTGAAAGGCTTTGGAACACAATAGAAACTGCAGGAGAAAAGTAACTCGTTTTTGAAATTGTTGGTTTTTCATAACTTTGCGTCCTCATTCGGGGTGTAGCGCAGCCCGGTTAGCGCGCCACGTTCGGGACGTGGAGGTCGGTGGTTCGAATCCACTCACCCCGACAATTTATTTTCAGCTCTTTAAATTAGTCTTTCTATTTGAATTCACTGCTCACTATTGTCCGAGATAAAATTTAATTCCCCATGTTTCAATAGAAATTTTTATTATCAGGCTGCCTATGGGGCTGTTCGTTCCAAGTCCTCGGGGCTCCGCCACACATGGCATCGGGGTAGCGGTGTCTTCGTGCCCTCAGCCCCGCTACCCCGTGCCCTGTGGGCTTCGCCCCTCCGGGCTTTACACTTCCATCCCCGGCAGATTTGACGATGAGTTGATTTGAAAATGTATTAATTGCATTGTATTTACAATTCGTAATTGATAATTGGTGTATAGGGTGCATACGTTGCAAACCACATTATCAATGCGTTTTGATAGTTCGTCGTAGGCGGAGGATGCATTGTAGCATACAGATTGCTTCCCCGCCAAAGGCGGTTCGCAATGACGAATTGGAGCAATAGGGCGACGAGTGAATCCGCCCCCAAGAAGCAAAGTAGCACGCGTTGACCCCCTTTTCATACTGTATTTTTAAATTTTAAATTACGATTATGGGGGTGAATACACACAAAAAATTCTTCAAATTTTAACCACTAAAAGAACATGAACTAAACCCATAAGTTTCAATCAAAATTAGATAACTTACTTTTTATCATCATATAAGAAAACCAATAAATTCAAGAGAAACAGAATAAGAAAAACTTATTTTTGAGTTATATCGAACAGTAGTGATTTGATTTAATTCTGCACACTGTCTCTTTTCTTTATTCAGGTTCGATTCTGATTGTATAGAAACACATAATTAACTCCCGTTTCTTTTCCCACAGATAGCCTTAATTGGCCTTGATCAAAATAATACATTGTATATCCCCAATTTTCCATCATTTGCTTTACCCGATTCCCAGTACTATCGGGAGTAAAATCATCATTAATTTCAACGAGAAAGGCCGGATGAAATTTCTCAATCAATAATTTCATGCCTTCCAAAGCCGATGGTTCATGCCCCTCTACATCTAACTTGATAAAATCTAATGCTGAAAATAAGTGAAGCCAATCATCCAATCTAAGGGTTTGAATAACCATCCCTTTTCCATTTTCCGTGTTCTGTAAAGTAGCTTCATAAAAATTCTCACTTCCGTCAGGATACTTCGGGACAGAAATTGTAGCAGTTCCGGTTTGATTGGATATAGCCAAGGGATGAACCTTTACTTGGGATAATCCAGCTTTTTCAATGTTATTTTTTAACACATCAAAGGTAAGCGGTACCGGTTCAAAACTATGCACCGTGCCTGATTTGCCTACCTGATCAGCAAAAAAACGGGTGTATAATCCATAATTTGAACCAATATCCAATACCGTATCACCCGGATGAATTAACATCGGAATAAGTTGCAAATCTTTTTCATCCTGCAATGAAGCATGGATAAACTTTTTGAAATAATAATTTCTTCGAATAACTCTTCGAATAAAAGCCGGTAGTAATTGAAATATCTTTTTCTTCAAATTCAGAGAATTTTCGTTATTTGCTGATGATTCTGAGTATTTGAACAAATGTAATTCATTGAATGATAATTGCCATGCTATTGTCAAATTTTTCAGGTTTTAAATTAGAAGCCGGTTGTGATGAAGCCGGAAGGGGTTGCCTCGCCGGACCTGTATTTGCAGCATCGGTGATTTTACCACCGGATTTTAGCAATTCATTATTAAACGATTCTAAACAGCTTTCTGAAAAAAAACGATATGAGCTGCGTGAAGTAATAATTAAAGAAGCTGTTAGTTATTCCGTTGCATCAATATCAGCAGAAGAAATTGACAAGATAAATATTTTACAGGCTTCTTTCCTTGCAATGCATCAAGCCATTGCATCGCTCAGTATCGTTCCAGAATTTTTAATTATAGACGGTAATCGTTTTAAACCCTACCCAAAAATCAAACATCATTGCATCATCAAAGGAGATGGAAAATACTTAAACATTGCTGCTGCTTCCATTCTGGC
>CALEWF010000077.1 GCA_937925455.1 uncultured Flavobacteriales bacterium
GGTTGAATGCACCACCTGTAAATGGTGCCGCGTATCTTAGTACAATTTCACAAGCAATTAATAATGCTTCTTGGGAATCAAAGATTCGCCTTGACTTTAATCCTTCCAGCAGTAATTATGCACGGTTTTATTTAGTATCCAATCAAGAAAATTTATCCAATCCGCTAAACGGTTATTTTGTTCAAATTGGTAGCACGGATGATGATGTTTGTTTATACAAACAAACAGGCACCAGCGTTTCAAAAATCATTGACGGACCTAACGGTGTTTTAAATACATCGGTAGTGAATGTAAGGGTGAGGGTGCTTCGCGATTCTTTTGGAAACTGGACACTGCAGGCGGATACTTCCGGAAATTTTAATTTTACAACTTATGGCTCTGTATTTGATAATAATTACATACAATCTTATTATAGCGGTTTTAGGTGTGTATATACTGCTACGCGGTCAGATAAATTTTTCTTTGATGATGTAATTATTACCGGATTACCATTTAATGATGGATTAGGCCCAAAAGTTAATGGCGTGCAAATTTTTTCTTCAACACAATTATTGATTGATTTTAATGAACCAGTATCACCAGCAACTGCTCAGGTTGTGTCGAATTATTCAATTTCTAATGGAATAGGAAATCCATCTTCTGCAAATATAAATCCGTTGAACAGCTCACAGGTAATTCTTAGTCTTCCCTCTGCAATTCTTCCTAATTTATTGTATTCTGTAAATATTCAAAACATTCAGGATTTCCAATCCAATATTATGAATGATACAGTAATTTTATTTGCAGATTATCAACCTGTGGTTGGAGATATTATCATCAATGAAATTATGGCTGATCCTACTCCGGTAGTAAATCTGCCAGAATATGAATATGTGGAACTTTTTAATGCAACGAGTTTTCCTATCAATTTGCAGGGTTGGAAACTTAAAATAAATAACACTACACGCATTCTGCCTTCCTACACCTTACTGCCTGATAGTTTTGTAGTGCTGGTTCATAGTAATGGAGTTACGGAGTATTCAGATATTTCTGTAATTGGTATATCATCTTTTCCATCTATTACCAACAGTGGAGCAGTAATTTCAATATTTACCCCTCAAGATGAATTGATAGATGAAGTTCCATTTTTGATTTCATGGTATAATAATCCCAACACGGATAATGGTGGTTATTCATTAGAAAAGATGAATCCTTGGGAACGGTGCGGAGGAATAAATAATTGGGCTGCTTCGCTTGACATTAATGGTGGCACACCCGGTAGAAAAAACAGTTTATATACTACATCAACGTTGTTGTTTGGCTTTAAAAATGTTGAGGTAATAAGTGCTGATTCCATTCGGATAGAGTTCATGAAAAGTTTGGATATAACAACTGTGCAGGTTGCTGATTTTTTTATTTCTGATGGAATAGGAGTGCCGTTGCAGGTAATCATTGAAAACAACCAAACTGTTTTGTTGAAACTTAGCAATCCGTTAATTCCCAATACACCTTATACACTAACGGCTTACCCAACACTTACTGATTGTGCAGGGAATATGCCGGTTTCAAACGTGCAGCAACAGATAATGTTTTATATTCCAAAATTGTATGATATTGTTATCAATGAATTAATGGTGGATGAAAATCCTGCAGTTTTACTTCCACCAACGGAGTATATAGAGTTGTATAACAGGAACAATTTTCCGGTATATCTCAAAGATTATCAACTTGTGGTAAATAATACCACTGTTTTATTGCCAGCTGCTACTATACTACCTGATAGTTTTGTTGTATTGATAAAAGAAATTTGGTTGCAGGAATTTCAAAATCTTCCGGCAATTGGCCTTTCCAATTGGCCCACATTAACCAATACGGGTGCTACCATTACGCTAAGAGATAAGAATGCAAAATTGTTGCATAGTGTTTCTTACACAGATAAATGGTATAAAAACCCTTCAAAGAAAGATGGCGGTTGGTCGCTGGAACAAATTGATGTAACTAAACCTTGCCAAGGTATATACAATTGGATGGCATCACAAGATGTAAAAGGCGGAACACCCGGAAGAACAAATTCTGTTAAATCATTTATTATAGATACCATATCACCTTATGTGTATGGAGTAGGAATTCCCTATCCGGATACCCTCTATGTTCATTTTAGAGAGCCGATCTTACCTGAATCAGTTTTGCCGGAATATTTTACCATATCTAATGGAATTGGTAATCCCCTTTGGATTAAAGTAACAGAGCCCGATTTAAGAAGCGTTGTTTTAAAAACCAATAATGCACTTTTGCCCGAACAGCTTTATACGCTAACTATAACGGGTACCATATCGGATTGTGCGTTCAATGTATTTCAATCAGATTCATTTCAACTTAAAATTCCTACATCTGTTCATGCGCAAGACGTGGTGATCAATGAAGTATTATTTGATCCACCAAGCAATGGAACTGATTATGTTGAAATATACAACAGAAGCGAAGAAGTAGTGGATCTAAAAGACATATTCATAGGCACCGGTGATACAATTACGGGCTTTGTTCTCAATACAAAAAAAATATTTCCAACTTCATTAATAATGCTTCCTGGCGAATACCGATTAATTTCTACTGATATGGATAACGTGTTGCAATATTATGTTACTCAAAATAAAAAAGCTTTTATTGATGTAAGTAGTTTGCCACCCTATTCAAATACCTCTGGCACTGTAACGCTTTCTAATATTTCGCAGCAGGTGATTGACTGGTTGAATTATTCTGATACATGGCATTTCCCTTTGCTAAATTCTAAAGATGGTGTGAGCTTAGAGAGAATTAACCCCCATGCAGATACTCAAAATCCATCCAATTGGCATTCGGCAGCTCAAACCGTTGGATTTGGCACACCGGGATATAAAAATTCACAATGGATTCATTTGCCAACCATAGCAGATCAATTTAAAATTCATCCGGAAGTATTTTCGCCTGATCAAGATGGAGTAGATGATCTATTGATCATACAATATAATTTATCAGAACCTGGGTTTATGGTTACCATAAAAATTTACGATGCTGTGGGAAGGTTTGTTAAAACTTTAGTAAACAATCAGTTGATTGGCACAGAGGGATATTTTACTTGGGATGGAATAAACAATGATGGAGGTAAAGCAAGGATTGGTATTCATATCATATGGTTTGAAATTGTAAATCCATCAGGAAAAATTGAAGAATTTAAGATACCATGTGTAGTAGGCGGAAAATTTTGACTGCACCAAAATTTATCCAGATTTATGAATTTAAAAAAATTAGGCTGCTTCAAGCGGCTGTCCGTTCCAAGTCCTCGCGGCTCAGCCACACAGGGCATCGGGGTAGCGGTGTCTTCGTGCCCTCAGCCCCGCTACCCCGTGCCCTGTGGGCTTCGCCCCTGCGGGCTTTCCACTTCCATCCGCA
>CALEWF010000078.1 GCA_937925455.1 uncultured Flavobacteriales bacterium
AAAAACCTACGTAGCTACTGTTACATAAATAACCACAGATAGCATAGAGCAATCCCGTAAGTTTTACTTTCATTTTCTTTGTGTTCTCCGTGTATCTCTGTGTTCTTTGTGGTTAAAAAATTTGTTTACTATTCAGGTTTAATGCAATTGAAGTAAAATAGCTGTTTGAACCCAGGTGGTTACTTCATATAATCGGCTTTAATACAGAAATGAAAATGAATTTGCATAATATACGGTTTTCTATTGCATAATTTGGGATTATCAGGCTATTCAAGAATCCTTAGCCAAGCTTTGAATGATATAAATTCATAGTTTATTTCAATTAGAATTGAATGATTTTCATCCTTGGTATCTTTTCATTTTCATTAAAAAAAATTTTTACTTTGGAATAAAATTATCCTTTTATGATTATTGGCGTTCCTAAAGAGCTAAAATCGCGGGAAAACCGCGTAGCATTAACTCCTGATACTGTAAAAGAACTGATAAAAAAAGGTTTTACTATACATATTGAAAAAGACGCCGGAATGGGTTCATTCATCACAGATGAAGCCTATCAGGCAGCGGGAGCTACCATTAAAACGAAAGATGAAATATACCACGAAAGTGATACGATATTAAAAGTGAATGCCCCTCTACCAGACGAAATTCGCATGATGAAGCGAGGTGCATGTTTGTTAAGTTTTATGTGGGCAGCAACCAATCCTTCGTTGGTTGATGCCTGTGTAGATGCGGGTATTAGTGCATTTTCCATGGATGCCATTCCAAGGATATCCAGGGCTCAAAAAATGGATGCGTTATCATCGCAGGCCAATTTAGCTGGATACAAAGCCGTGTTGATGGCAGCTGATAAAATTGGTAAAATTTTACCGATGATGACCACTGCCGCCGGAACTATCCGGCCGGCAAAAGTAGTAATATTTGGAGCCGGAGTAGCCGGTTTGCAAGCGCTTGCAACAGCCAAACGTTTGGGCGCTGTAGTAGAAGTAACAGACATTCGTCCCGAAACCAAAGAACAAGTAGAATCGCTGGGAGGAAAATTTATTACGGTAGAAGGTGATGATTCGATAAAAATTGAAGGAGGATATGTAAAAAATGTGAGTGAGGATTTTTTAAAAAAACAACAAGAAACCGTGGCACGCCATGTAAAAGAAGCCGATATCGTTATTACAACGGCGTTAATTCCGGGAAAAAAAGCTCCCTTGCTCGTAACAGAAGATATGGTAAAAAGTATGCGGTTTGGCTCTGTGATTGTTGACATGGCCGTAGAACAGGGAGGAAACGTAAAGGGAAGTGAATTAAACAACACTGTTGTGAAACATGGTGTTACAATTATCGGAGAAAGTAATATCCCATCATTACTGCCGATGAATGCCAGTGATTTGTATGCAAAAAACATCGTAGCCTTTTTACTGCATCTGGCTACACCCGAAGGATTCAAATGGGAAATGGAGGAAGAAATTACCAAAGGGTCTCTTATTACTCATCAAGGCAAAGCGGTTCATCCCAGCGTACTTAATACCCAACATCCTTAATTTTTAACCAGAAATTTATAAAAACATGGAACCAATATGGCAATTTATTATTGAAAACAAAGAAATTTTCTATTTCGTGATTTTGGCGATTTTTGTTGGTGTAGAAGTAATTGGTGGAGTACCCACTGTACTTCACACCCCCTTAATGAGTGGTGCCAATGCTATTCATGGAGTAGTAATAGTTGGAGCTATTTATGTAATGTTACACGTAAATCCAACAGATTATTTGTCGCTGGGTTTAGGATTTTTAGCAGTATTTCTAGGCACTCTTAACGTAGTGGGGGGATTTGCAGTAACAGACCGCATGCTGGAAATGTTTAAGAAGAAAAAATAAAATAGAAAATTGATTCTATTCCATAAAAACTTTTAATCTATGATGCAACAAAGCCTACTTGAAATAGCCTATCTCATCGGCTCCGTAACCTTTATTGTAGGATTGAAAATGATGGGAAATGCCAAAACGGCTAGAAACGGAAATCTAATAGCAGCAGCCGGAATGTTAATCGCTATTGTAGGAACCATAGTATTAAATGATACACCGGTTGAGCCGTTAATCTACGGACTTATTTTCGTCGCCATTGCCTTGGGTTCTATTGTAGGATGGCTGGCTGCTAAAAAAGTACAAATGACCAAAATGCCGGAATTGGTTTCAATGTTTAACGGCATGGGAGGCGCTTGTGCTGCCTTAATTGGATTGATGGAATTTCAGCACAATGTTGGGAATACCAGTTCGATGATTGCCATCATTGCAGGTACGGTAATTGGGAGTGTATCATTTTCCGGAAGTATAATTGCATATTTAAAACTAAATGGCACTATGAATAAACCCATACGATTGCCTTCTTACAACATCATAAATACCGCAATACTTTTGGGTATAATTGTATTTGGTACATGGATTATTTATAGTGGAACCAGCCAATCATTTATTGTATATGCATTGTTTGCTATTGCAATTTTATATGGGATATTATTTACCGTCCCCATTGGTGGAGCCGATATGCCGGTAGTAATTTCCTTGCTTAATTCATTCACTGGATTAGCAGCAGCATTTGGCGGGTTTTTGTATGACAACAAAATCATGCTCACCGGAGGAATATTAGTAGGTTCAGCAGGAACCTTGCTTACCTTGGTGATGTGCAAAGCCATGAATCGTCCACTCAGTAATGTGATATTTGGAGCCTTTGGCGAAGGTGCCTCATCCACCGGCGGGCTGGAAGTAAAAGGCTCTATCAAAGATGCATCAGCTATCGATATAGCCATACTCATGAATTACTCTAAAAAAGTAGTCATTGTTCCCGGCTATGGATTAGCCGTTGCACAAGCCCAACACGTAATACACGAATTAGAACAATTATTGGAAGAGCGAGGAGTAGAAGTTAAATATGCCATCCACCCGGTTGCGGGACGTATGCCCGGACATATGAACGTATTGTTAGCAGAATCGAACGTAGCTTATGAAAAATTGGTAGAGATGGAAGATATAAATCCGGAGTTTGAACAAACCGATGTGGTATTGGTAGTAGGTGCTAACGATGTAGTAAATCCGGCAGCTAAAACAGATCCGTCTTCGCCTATTTATGGCATGCCAATTTTAGAAGTAGATAAAGCCAAACACATTATTGTAAATAAACGTAGTATGAACGCCGGATATGCAGGAATTGACAATTTACTGTTTTACAATCCAAAATGTAGCATGTTTTTTGGAGATGCCAAAAAGGCATTGACCGATTTGGTTAATGAATTAAAAAATTTATCGTAGCCAACATATTAAAGTTATCATTGAGCTTTTTAGTTATTCGGCTATCCATAAATTTATAAGTAAATTAAAAATTCACTTGAGACATATTTCAAAAACGGTTTGGATATTATCGTTAGTAAGCTTGTTTACTGATACTGCCAGCGAAATGCTGTATCCGGTAATGCCAATCTATCTTAAAACAATAGGTTTTTCAATAATTTTTATTGGAGTTTTAGAAGGAGTTGCTGAAGCTACCACCGGATTGAGTAAAGGATATTTCGGCAAACTTTCTGACATTTCAGGAAAGCGCGTTCCTTTTGTGCAATTAGGATATATGATAAGTGCATTTTCAAAACCGATGATAGCTTTATTTACTTATCCCTTATGGGTATTTTTTGCCCGTACGCTCGACCGATTAGGCAAAGGAATTCGTACAGCATCCAGAGATGCTTTACTTTCTGACGAATCTACCCCACATACCAAAGGTAAAGTCTTCGGGCTTCATCGATCCATGGACACATTGGGAGCAGTTTTAGGACCAAGTTTAGCCTTGCTTTATCTTTATTTCTATCCGCAAGATTATATTACTTTATTTTACATCGCTTTTATACCAGGTATTGCCGCTGTTGTTGCAAGCTTTTTACTTAATGAAAAAAAAACAAAGCATATAAATGTACCAAAACAAAAAACAACATTTTTCAACTTTTTGAAGTATTGGAAAGTAAGTTCCGATAATTACAAAAAGTTAATTATAGGATTATTACTATTTTCCATATTTAATAGTTCCGATGTATTTCTTTTACTTAAAGCAAAAGAATCAGGAATAAGTGATGCCTCGTTAATCGGAATGTATATATTTTATAATTTAATTTATGCCTTATTTGCTTTTCCTTTGGGAATAATTGCAGATAAAATTGGAATAAAAAAAATTTTTTTATTCGGATTATTTTTATTTACATTAGTTTATATTGGAATGTCGTTTAATCAATTTTCATTCATGTTTTATATTTTATTCTTTCTGTACGGCATATATGCTGCATCTACCGAAGGCATATCCAAAGCATGGATATCAACTATTACCGATAAAAAAAATACCGCTACCGCCATGGGGATGTATTCATCTTTTCAAAGCATTACAACCCTGGTTGCAAGTTCTTTAACTGGATTGGCCTGGCAATTTTTTGGAGCACAGACTGCCTTAATGATTTCTGCCTTGGGGGCTTTACTATCCCTAATTTATTTTATCATTTTATCATTGCAAAATTAAATTTGCCTAAAAGCCTACTAAAACGATATTTTGTAGGTGTAAATCCCAATGACAACACTTCTCCTCTTCATACTAAAACTAATGCTTAATCCCAATTACACATTAAAAATTTATGAACAATTAACCGTTGTCTGAAATACATTATAACATCCAAATTTCAATAGAATATTTTTATTACCGGGCTGCCTGTGGGGCTGTCCGTTCCAAGTCCTCGAGGCTCAGCCGCATGGTGCTAAGCGGGCAGCAGTATCTTCCTGCCGTCAGCT
>CALEWF010000079.1 GCA_937925455.1 uncultured Flavobacteriales bacterium
TAGGCTGCTTAAAGCGGCTGTCCGTTACAAGTCCTCGGGGCTCAGCCACACAGGGCATCGGGGTAGCGGTGTCTTCGTGCCCTCAGCCCCGCTACCCCGTGCCCTGTGGGCTTCGCCCCTGCGGGCTTTCCACTACCATCCGCAGCAGAAGGGGCGCGGGTGTATCCGCCATACGAGGCGGAGAAACTCGCTGCCGCCCTCCTCATCAAAGATTAAAAAATTCTAATAACAATTTTGGGATTAAATATCAAACTTCGATCTATACTGCTTTTCATAATACTTTTGATAATCGCCGCTGGTTACTCGGTTTAGCCATTCTTCATTATTGAGGTACCAGCGAATGGTAAGCAGTAGTCCTTCTTCAAATTGAAAAGAAGGTTTCCAGCCTAATTCACGGTTAATTTTAGAAGCATCAATGGCATAGCGTTTATCATGGCCAGGCCGGTCTTTTACAAAAGTGATGAGTTTTTCTGCAGTACCTTCCGGATTACCTAATTCGCGGTCCATCAACCGGCAAAGTAATCGAACCAGGTCAATATTTTTCCATTCGTTCCATCCGCCAATGTTATAGGTTTCGCCGATTTTTCCGTGATGAAAAACGATATCAATGGCTTGTGCATGATCTACTACATACAACCAATCACGTGTATAGTTTCCATCACCATACACGGGCAATGGTTTCCCATTACGAATGTTATGAATAAATAGTGGAATCAATTTCTCAGGAAACTGATTGGGACCATAATTATTAGAACAATTACTTATAACAGCTGGGAAATTATATGTATTGATATAAGCGCGTACAAAATGATCAGATGAAGCTTTTGATGCAGAATATGGACTTTGCGGATCGTAAGGGGTTTGTTCCGTAAAATATCCTTGTTCACCCAATGAACCATATACTTCGTCTGTAGAAATATGATAAAACCGCTTGTTCTCCAGATTGTTTTTCCATGCTTCTTTGGCAGCATTCATTAAATTTACTGTACCCAATACATTGGTGAGAATAAATTGCATGGGATTTTCAATCGAACGATCCACATGCGATTCTGCTGCAAGATGAATCACCCCATCAAACTGCATTTGATGAAATAAATCATTTATATATTCTGCATCCGTAATATCTCCCCGTTCAAACCGATAATTTGAAGCCATTTCAATATCTTTCAGGTTCTCAAGGTTGCCGGCATAGGTTAATTTATCTAAATTAAAAATCAGATAATCGGGATATTTATTCACAAATAATCGTACAACATGCGATCCAATAAATCCGGCACCTCCGGTAATCAAAATTTTTCTTTTAAACGAAGATTTGCTCATATCTAAATTATAAACTCCAGTATGTAAAAGATTGAATACGATTTTTGAAAATGCCCTTTATATCGGCTACAAGTCCATCATGGGCTAGAATTTTTCTGAAGTCATCTTCCGAAAGTGTTGTGTACTCTTGATGCGAAACAGCGATAATTACGGCATCATATATTCCTTGAGGTTCTTTAATTAGAGGAAATCCATATTCATGTAATACTTCCTCCGGATCAGCATGTGGGTCAGTAACATCTACGCTTACGGCAAATGATTTTAATTCATTTACCACATCAGCTACCTTTGAATTACGTATGTCAGTTACATTTTCCTTAAATGTAGCTCCCATAATCAATACCCGTGTTTCGCGAAGATTCTTGCCAGCAGCAATCATTTTTTTTACCACTTGCCGGGCTACATGCGTACCCATGGAGTCATTGATATCACGGCCTGAGGTAATTACTTTTGCATGATACCCCAGTTGAGCGGCTTTGTGTGTTAAATAATACGGATCAACTCCTATACAATGTCCACCCACCAGCCCGGGATAAAATTTTAAAAAATTCCACTTGGTAGAAGCAGCTTCCAGCACTTCATAGGTGTTAATTCCCATTTTTTCAAAGATGATCGAAAGCTCATTCATTAGGGCAATATTCACATCACGTTGGGTATTTTCAATAATTTTTGCCGCTTCTGCTACTTTAATTGACGGGGCCTTATGTACACCGGCTTTTACAACAAGTTCATATAAGGCTGCAATG
This sequence comes from uncultured Flavobacteriales bacterium, assembly GCA_937925455.1. Lineage (GTDB taxonomy): Bacteria > Bacteroidota > Bacteroidia > CAIKAF01 > CAIKAF01 > BA4. Next base: position 2,067 of record CALEWF010000079.1, read on the forward strand.
GTTTGAAGAGACTCTTCATCACAACCGGAAACTACTTTAACTATATTTTGTAAAGTATGTTGCTTGTCGCCCGGATTGATACGTTCGGGAGAATAGCCTACTTTGAAGTCTTCAATGTATTTTAACCCAGAAAGTTCCTCAAGAAGCGGGATGCAGTCTTCTTCCGTACACCCCGGATAAACCGTGGATTCGTAAATTACATAGTCTCCTTTCTTCAATACTTTGCCTACTGTACGGGTGGCCGAAAGTAATGGTGTAAGGTCTGGTTGTTTGAATTCATCAATCGGTGTAGGAACTGCAACGATAAAATATTTTACATCCCGAAGGTCATGAAGGTCACTGGTAAAAATAATGTCTGTATTATCAAAATCTTTTGCATCCAGTTCATTGCTTGGATCAATCCCTTTTCGCATTAATTCTACCCGTTCGTGGTTTATATCAAAACCCACTACGCGAATTTTACGGGCAAATTCTAAGGCAATGGGTAGTCCTACATATCCTAGTCCAATTACAGCAAGTTTTTCCTGTTTGTCAAGCAAGCGCTGTATCATAATTTGTTGGTTTGTTTTTTAATTTATAAATCCTTTCAATAATTTCTACCACTTTCAATCCTTCCATGGCATTGGTTTTCGGTTCTTTCATCCCCCTTAGTGTATCAACTACATTTTGTATAACCTGTGGATGATTATTGGCCGATCCTTTGTATGCTCCATAATCATTGGATGGATTGGTGGGTGCTAATTCGGGTAATGTATAATCTTTGATGTGGCAATATTCAACTTTGTCCATGTATTGCCCCCCAATTTTCAAACTGCCTTTACTGCCTATTACCGTAAGGCTGCTTTCCATGTTTTTATCCCAAACAGATGTAGAATAATTAAAAATGCCTGTACCTCCATTAATAAATCTGAAGTTAACAGTTCCTGAATCTTCAAACTCTGTGAGGTGCTGATGATTAAAATTAGCAAAGCGAGCCTGTATATCAGTAATATCTCCAAATACCCAGTACATAATATCTATAAAATGAGAAAACTGCGTAAATAGCGTTCCTCCATCTAAGGCTGCTGTACCATGCCACCCACCGGGCTTGTAGTAACGTTCATCACGGTTCCAGTAGCAGTTCATTTGCATCAAATAAATATCTCCAATGATTTTCTGATCTACTATTTCTTTAAGCCAAGCAGTAGGTGGGGAATAACGGTTTTGCATTACTACAAACACATGCTTTGATACCTGCAACGCTTTATAAATAATTTTTTCGCAATCGGATTTGGTAAGTGCCATCGGCTTTTCACATACCACATGTTTTTTATATTCCAGGGCAAGTAAACTGTGTTCAGCATGTAGTCCGTTGGGAGTGCAAATATTTAGTACATCCATTTCCGGATGTGCCATCAGCATATCTGATAAATTATTATAATACGGGGCTTGAATATGATCAGGCAGTTGAAGCTGTTCGGGTGATTGAATGTCGCAAACAGCCACTAATTCACACGATGCATGCCTACTGATCATTTCTGCATGCCGCTTACCAATGTGGCCTAAGCCAATAACACCAAAACGAATTTTGTCGTTACTCATCGATTTCTAATGTCACCTGATCATTTGCTAATTTATACTTCCATCCGCTTTCCGGACAAACGGCTACACTATTTTTATCAAAATTTAATTTATGCCCATGCACGCTCATCCATCCTCGATGACGGGCGGGGTTCCCAAATACAAGCTCAAACGGTTTTACATCCTTGGTAACTACCGAACCAGCCCCAACAAATGCATATTCTCCAAGAGTAATTCCGCATACTATGGTTGCATTTGCACCGATGGTTGCGCCTTTTTTTACCAATGTTTGCTTGTATTCATTTTTTCTAGGTATTGCACTTCGGGGATTAATTACGTTAGTAAAAACCATGGATGGGCCTAAAAATACATCGTCTTCGCAGATAACACCGGTATAAACAGATACATTGTTTTGAACCTTTACATTATTTCCGAGTATTACACCGGGCGAAATAACTACATTTTGGCCAATGTTACAGTTTTCACCAATCACTGCACCGGGCATGATGTGGCTAAAATGCCAGATTTTAGTACCGTTGCCAATTTGGCAACCTTCGTCAATCACAGCCGTGGGATGTATTTGCACATTCATGATTTTTTAGGAAACTGATACGGGTCTTTAAACCACTCTTCTTTTGGTAAATTTTTAAAGTATTCGTAGGTTTTTTTCAGGCCTTCGGCTCTGTCAATCTTAGGTTCCCAGCCAAGTATTTCTTTGGCTTTTGTTATATCTGGCTTACGCTGTTTGGGGTCATCAGCCGGTAATGGTTTGTACACAATTTTTTGACTGGTACCGGTAAGCCGGATTATTTCTTCAGCAAATTCGCGAATGGAAATTTCCTGTGGATTCCCTAAGTTAACAGGATATACATAATCGCTCATCAGCAGCCGGTATATTCCATCAATCAAATCATCTACATAGCAGAATGAGCGGGTTTGAGAACCATCTCCAAATACAGTAAGGTCTTCTCCGCGTAGAGCTTGTCCGATAAATGCCGGCAATGCCCTGCCGTCATTCAAACGCATGCGGGGACCATAGGTGTTAAATATTCTTACAATGCGTGTTTCAAGACCATGATAGGTATGATAAGCCATCGTAATGGCTTCCTGAAAACGTTTGGCTTCATCATATACCCCCCGAGGTCCAATGGGGTTTACGTTACCCCAGTAATCTTCGGTTTGTGGATGAACCAATGGATCGCCATATACCTCAGAGGTTGATGCTACCAGAATCCTTGCTCCTTTTACTCTTGCAAGGCCCAATAAATTATGCGTGCCTAATGATCCTACTTTCAGGGTTTGAATTGGAATTTTTAGATAATCAATCGGGCTTGCAGGTGATGCGAAATGCAGAATGTAATCAAGACGGCCGGGAACAAATACAAACTTTGATACATCATGATGATAAAATTCAAAATCAGGATGTTTGAACAGGTGTTCAATGTTTCTTAAGTCTCCTGTACAAAGATTATCCATGGCTACTACCTTGTAACCTTTATTTATAAACAGGTCACAAAGGTGAGAGCCTAAAAATCCTGCACCTCCGGTAATTAAAACTACTTTCTTCTCACTGCTCATGGATGGATGGTTTTACGTCCAATACTATAGTAAATAAGTTGAAGCTCTTCCATTTTATCCACACTGAAAATATTTCTTCCATCAAAAACTACTTGATCTTTTAGTTCTGCTTTGATTTTATTGAAATCTGGTGTACGGAAAACAGCCCATTCCGTAGCAATAATCAATGCATCGGCTCCATGCAAGGCAGCATATTGGTCATCACAAAATTCAATATTACCGGAAAGTACACGTCGGGCATTATTCATGGCTTCCGGATCGAAGGCCCGGATGGATGCCCCTTCTTCTAATAAGCGTTTGATAATATAAATTGAAGGTGCTTCCCGGATATCGTCGGTATCTGGTTTAAAAGAAATGCCCCAAACCGCAAATGTTTTCCCGTGAATATTATTTTGATAGTGTTTTTTAATTTTTTCGATGAGCACGTTACGTTGGTGGTCATTTACCTGTGTTACTGCGTTTAGTATTCTAAAAGTGTATCCAACATCTTTGGCTGATTTAATTAAGGCTTTTACATCTTTTGGGAAGCAACTTCCCCCATAGCCAATACCCGGAAAAAGAAATCGCTTTCCGATACGGTCGTCGGTGCCGATGCCATAACGTACCATATCAACATCTGCTCCGAGTTTTTCACACAAAATGGAGATTTCATTCATGAATGAAATTTTTGTGGCCAAAAAGGCATTGGCTGCATATTTGGTTAATTCTGCAGAGCGCACATCCATGAAGATAATCGGATTGCCTTGGCGTACATAGGGAGCATACAACTCTCCTAAAATTTTTCGTGCTTTTTCACTGTCGGTTCCAATCACTATACGGTCAGGTTTCATGAAATCATCTACGGCAAAACCTTCGCGTAAAAATTCAGGATTAGACACCACATCAAATTCATGCAAGGTCCCTGCTGCTATCTTTTCTTTTACTAAATCTGCAGTTCCTACCGGTACAGTACTTTTATCTATTACAATTTTGTATTCAGTAAATAACGGGCCTAGCTGTTCAGCTACATTCAATACATACGACAAATCAGCCGAGCCATCTTCGCCTTCGGGAGTTGGTAGGGCTAAAAATAATATTTGTGAATTTTTTACTCCTTCTTCAAGACTGGTAGTAAATGTAAGCCGGCCCTGGCGAATGTTTCTTTCAAACAATACATCCAGATGTGGTTCGTAAATGGGCACTTCGCCTTGCTGCATCCGGCGCACTTTTTCTTTATCTATATCCACACAAATTACCTGATTACCGGTTTCTGCCAGGCATGTACCGGTAACCAATCCTACATATCCCGTTCCAATAACACAAATATTCATGATAAAAGATTAATTTGATTGATTACAATAGTTGATTACATGTTCGGTAATATATTCTAATTGGGTTTCGTCCAGCTCGGTATGCATGGGTAATGAAATTACGGTTTCTGCCAAACGTTCTGAAACTGGAAAATCACCCCGCTTATACCCATTTAAATTATATGCTTTTTGCAAATGCAGGGGAACCGGATAATATACTTTAACAGGAATTTCTTTTGAGTTGAGATATTCTTTCATTCCTTCACGATCTACTCCATTCAGAGTTAGTGTATATTGATGAAATACATGGTTAGAATAAGGTGCCCGATACGGTATTATGAGTTGTTCGCAGTCTTCAAATGCTTTATCATAAAAATCAGCCGCATTTCTACGTCGGATTACATATTCATCCAAATGCCGCAGTTTTATATCTAAAATTGCCGCTTGAATTGAATCTAATCTGGAGTTTACTCCTACTATATCATGATAATACAACGATGTTTGGCCGTGATTGGCAATCATCGCTAATTTTTCTGCCAAGGCATCATCGGTGGTAATCATGGCTCCACCATCGCCATAGCACCCCAGATTTTTTGATGGAAAGAACGATGTGCCAGCTACATGACCAATAGTTCCTGCTTTTTTACAAGATCCGTCTGAAAAATAATACTCGGCACCTAGTGCTTGCGCTACATCTTCAATAACATGTAAATTATATTTTTGGGCTATATCCATAATGGGATCCATGTGTGCACATTGTCCAAATAAATGCACAGGCACAATCGCTTTCGTTTTAGGGGTAATTACAGATTCAATTTGTGTGTAATCTATGTTGAAGGTTTGCTCGTCTACATCCACAAACTTTGGAACAAGACCTAACAAGGCAATCACTTCGGCGGTAGCAGCGTAGGTAAATGCCGGAGTGATTACTTCATCACCGGGTTTTAAACCCAGCCCCATCATGGCTATTTGTAGTGCGTCGGTTCCGTTGGCACAGGGAATTACCTTGGCATTATTCCCTAAATATTTTTCTAAATTCGATTTAAACTGTTTTACCGATGGACCATTGATGAATGATGCCTGATTCATGATATCAAGAACAGCACGATCTACCTCTTCCTTTATTCGGTGATACTGGGTTACCAGGTCCACCATCTCAATTTTCTTCATAGTTAGCAACGAATATCGGGCGAATATACGCAATAATTTACTTAATTTGCAGTGTATAGTATTTGTGTTTCGCCTTATATTTAAAGCATTGAAGAAAATTATTGGTTTAATAATAGGAAGTGTTTTTTTGCAGGTAAATGCCCAGGTAAATGTTAAAGATAGTCTGGTAGCTGCTCCGATGATTATTCCACATGTTGCCATGCATTTTCCGGTGGGTGATTTGGCTTCCAGGTTTGGAATGAATTTTCATTTGGGTGGTAGTTTTTTGTATAAACATCGTTCCAATTGGTTATGGGGAGCAACGGGAACCTTTATTTTTGGAGAAAATGTAAATGAACCCTCACTTTTGAAACCTATTCTTCCGATTTTTGACAGAGACGGCAGGCTACCTTCGGTAGCATTAGGAATGCGCGGATTTACTATCTTAGGGCAGTTTGGAAAAGTACTACCGGTTTCTACTAAACCCAATCGCAATAGTGGAATTACCTTATTGCTGGGAGCGGGTTTTATTCAACATTGGATTCATTTACAAACTCGTGGCGGATTAACCCCGCAATTAGAAGGTGAATATTTAAAAGGATATGATCGGCTCACCAATGGGTTTTGTGCTTCACAATTCATTGGTTATACATTTTTGGGAAATAAACGAACCTTGAATTTTTATGCCGGGTTTGAAATTATTGAAGGAATCACTCAAAACAGAAGAGGATATAACTACGATACATTCCAGTATGATGGAGATACAAAATTTGACTTCATGCTGGGCATTAAAGCAGGATGGATTTTCCCGGTTTATCCCAGAAAAGGCAAGGCTATTTCTACCAAAGACAAAGAATATTTTTACTATTAAATCTGTGCTTCTTTATTCGCTGGGAATACATATTTACGGGTTACTAATTCGCCTTGCAGCTATTTTTCATCGCAAGGCTGCTGCATGGGTTGAGGGAAGAAAACATTGGAAACAAGATGATAAACTAAAACAACTGCATGGTTGTATTTGGATGCATTGTGCATCCCTAGGAGAATTTGAACAAGGCCGCCCTGTACTAGAAATGCTAAAATCTCGGTACCCTGAATGTAAAATACTTCTTACCTTTTTTTCGCCTTCCGGATATGAAATTCAAAAACATTATGCTTTTGCTGATTATGTATCCTATCTTCCGTTAGATACAAAATCTAATGCAACTTATTGGATAAATCTTGTCAATCCGGCAATGGCTATTTTTGTAAAATATGATATTTGGCCCAATTTTATCAAGGTATTGCATGCACAGCATATTCCCGCATTTTTAATTAGTGCCACATTTCGCCCCAATCACTGGTTTTTTAAACCTTGGAATGCTTGGTTCAGAAAATTGCTCAATTACTTTTCACATATTTTTGTGCAAGATCAGCCAAGTCAAGCTTTATTACATCAACATCAAATTTATCAAGCATCCATAGCTGGCGATACGCGTATTGATCGTGTTATAGCTATCAGAAATCAACCTTTTTGCGATTCTAAAATTGAAGCATTTATTCAGCAATTTCCCGTAATCATTGCCGGCAGTACCTGGGAAGCTGATGAACGGTTGTTTGCAAAAGTAATTCCACAACTTCCGCTCAATTATCGATACATAATTGTGCCGCATGATGTGTCAGAAAATCATATTCGTAACATGCGTAAAATATTTTCAATTCCATTTGCCCTGTATTCTGATGATAACATAGATACTACAACCCAAATACTCGTAATAGACCAAATTGGCTTATTAAATAAAATATATCGCTATGCCCATTGTACCTACGTTGGTGGCGGATTTGGTAAAGGTATTCATAATATTTTAGAACCAGCGGCTTACAACAAACCGGTATTATTTGGTCCTAATCATCAAAAGTTTCCTGAAGCTAAGTGGTTGCGTGAATGCGGACAGGGCTATGAAATACAAACAAGCGATGATATGATTTATTTATTATCTAAACCATTTTCTAATACAGGAAATGATCCGATTCCGGAATGTATTCTCCAACGAAGCGGTGGAAGTAAAATTATAGTAAATAAGCTGAAAGTATTTTTATCTCCCAATTCTCATTAAGTAAATTCCAATGTTATTACACAATTGATTTTTTAATTAAAAATCAGGCTGCTTAAAGCGGCTGTTCGTTCCAAGTCCTCGGGG
>CALEWF010000080.1 GCA_937925455.1 uncultured Flavobacteriales bacterium
TGCAACATGCACCATTTCATCCAGCGAAGGGGTAATCAATCCGCTTAATCCAATAATATCAACCTGATGTTTTTGAGCTTCGTCCAGAATTTTTTCTGCAGGTACCATCACACCTAAATCTATCACTTCGTAATTATTACAACCCAACACCACCCCTACAATGTTTTTACCGATATCATGCACATCCCCTTTAACAGTAGCCAAAAGTACTTTTCCTGCTTTCTGCACATTGCCTTTTTGCTCAGCTTCTATAAACGGCTGCAAATAAGCCACCGCTTTTTTCATGACCCGGGCACTTTTTACTACTTGGGGCAAAAACATTTTTCCGCTTCCAAACAAATCACCCACCACATTCATTCCATCCATCAATGGTCCTTCAATAACTTGTAATGGGCGATCATACATCAATCGTGCTTCTTCGGTATCTTGTTCGATATAATCTGCAATACCTTTTACCAAAGCATGAGTTAATCGTTCTTCTACCTGAGCATTACGCCAGGCTTCATCTTTTTCCTGTTCTTTTTTTGCGCCTTTATACTGTTCTGCAAATGCAAGCAGGCGTTCGGTTGCGTCCGGCCTTCTGTTCAGCAATACATCTTCTACATATTCCAACAAGTCTTTAGGTATTTCATCATACACCTCCAGTTGAGATGGGTTTACAATACCCATATCCATGCCGGCTTTAATTCCATGATATAAAAATGCGGCATGCATAGCTTCACGAACACGATCATTTCCACGAAACGAAAAAGAAACATTGGAAACTCCTCCACTCACTTTTGCATGTGGCAAATTTTGCTTTATCCAAGTAGTAGCTCTAAAAAAATCTAAAGCATTATTAGCATGTTCTTCCATGCCTGTGCCTACGGGGAATATATTGGGATCAAAAATGATATCCCATGCCGGGAATTTTACCTCATTAACAAGAATATTATACGAACGTTTACAAATTTCGATTCTGCGTTCATAAGTATCAGCCTGCCCTTGCTCATCAAAAGCCATAACCACTACGGCAGCTCCAAAACGTTTGATGGTTTTGGCCTGGCGCTTAAATTCTTCTTCTCCCCCTTTCAGTGAAATAGAATTTACAATGCCTTTTCCTTGCAAACATTTTAATCCGGCAAGAATTATTTCCCATTTTGAACTATCTATCATGATGGGAACACGCGATATTTCAGGCTCAGCAGCAATAAGATGAAGAAAACGCACCATGGCTTTTTCACCATCCAGCATACCTTCATCCATGTTTACATCAAGTATCTGAGCCCCTCCCCGAACTTGTTCTAATGCTATTTCTAGTGCTTCTTCAAATCGTTCTTCCTGAATTAGTCTTAAAAATTTTCGAGATCCGGTAACATTACAGCGTTCACCAATATTCACAAAATTGGTAAATGGTGTGATATTAAGTGGTTCTAATCCTGCAAGTCGTAAATAAGGTTTTATCTTCAACGGGGTATTCATGCGCTTAAATCCAATGTTGGGACAACTCTTGGTGCATAACGAGCAGCAACCTCAGCAATTTTCTTTATATGGTCAGGGGTAGTACCACAACAACCTCCTACAATATTTACAAATCCGGAACGACAAAAATCTTCCAGCAAGGTTGCCATTTCTTCCGGACCTTGATCATACTGGCCAAATTCATTGGGTAAACCTGCATTAGGATAACAACTAACATAAACCCAACTTTTTTCAGACAACTCCTGTATGTATGGCCGCATGTCTTTGGCACCCAACGCACAGTTTAATCCTACACTCAATAACTCGCCATGAGCTACTGAATTCCAAAAAGCTTCAGTCGTTTGTCCGGAAAGTGTTCTTCCGCTGGCATCGGTAATTGTACCTGAAACCATAACCGGCATATCCAGCTTTCGTTTTTCTATAAGTTCATTCACTGCATACAATGCTGCTTTGCAGTTAAGCGTGTCGAAAACAGTTTCAATTAAAATAATATCAACCCCACCATCAATCAATCCAGATGCTTGAACATGATAGGCGTCTGCTAATTCATCAAATGTAATTGCTCGAAACCCCGGATCATTAACATCGGGCGATAGGGATGCTGTTTTATTGGTTGGGCCCAATGCGCCGGCAACAAATCTTGGTTTTTCAGGAGTGAGCAATGTGTATTTATCAGCAGCTTCGCGGGCTATACGTGCCGACTGAACATTCAGCTCATACACGATGTCTTCCAAATGATAATCAGCCTGTGATATGGAAGTGCTATTAAACGTATTGGTTTCAATAATATCAGCTCCTGCCAGCAAGTATGCCTCATGGATTTCACGAATAATATGTGGCTGCGTAATGGATAACAAATCATTGTTTCCTTTAAGCAAATGAGGAAAATCTTTAAAGCGTTCGCCGCGATAATCTTCTTCTGTAAGTTTATATCGTTGAATCATGGTGCCCATAGCACCATCCAAAACCAAAATACGTTTTTTTAAAAGTTGCTGAAGCTCAGCTTTCGTAATACCCATAAAGCAAAGATAATTCAAATAACTTAGCAACCGGATTCCCCTTGAAATAATCTCCAAATTGCCATTAGAATTTTTAATTATACTATTTTATTAAGGGCGGCCGCGTCTCTCCGCCTCGTAGGGGTGGCTTCACCCGTTGCCCCGATAATCTTAGCGTCATTGCGACCCGCCTTTGGCGGGGAAGCAATCTTTATGCTACAATACATCCTCCGCCCACAACCAACTACGAAAACGCATGGTCAATGCGGTTTGCAACCTACACACCCGCTCACCCAATATTCAATTACGAATTATCAATTACGAATTGTGAATACAATGCAATTAATTCATCTTCAAATCAACTCATCTTCAAATCAACTCATTTCCAAATTGATTCATCTTCAACTCAACCGCCCTGCGGGGCGGACTGCTGCGGATGGAAGTGGAAAGCCCGCAGGGGCGAAGCCCACAGGGCACGGGGTAGCGGGGCTGAGGGCACGAAGAC
>CALEWF010000081.1 GCA_937925455.1 uncultured Flavobacteriales bacterium
TATCTAACAGTGGCTACGTAGCTTTTTGTTTTTCTCGATGCCTACGGAAAATTTCTAATCTATAATTTGAGTTTAATAACGACAAATCCATAATATTTACATAATTCGGAACAAAAAATTTGATCAAAAAATTTTATTCTATACTATTACAATCAAGGCCAGATTTGTATCAATAAAATTTTGTTTCTAAATAATTTTACCTCAATAAAAAATCAAGGTATCATGATTTGATTCTATTTCACCAATTGAATTTTTTTAGATAAAAAAGAAAATTGAATTCAATTTGTAATATCGAATCTACCAGATTGAAGATTACACAAGATTGAATGATAAAATATGCTGATGAACGAATCGAAAAAAGAAAAAACAAAAGAGTCTAAAGTTTCAATGCAACTTATCTAATACTTCTGTAATATTTGATTTTACAATATGTTCAGAAGATTTGTCTTATTCGCACTAATGTGTTGTAAATTAGTTTTTTTCAACCGACAATTGTTAATTACACCAATCAAATAGAATTACTTTTCTTTGAAACATATAGTATTATCAATACATACAGAAGATCAATATTGCATAAAAGTCTATAATGACACAAAAAATAAAATATCATTCAACATTTCTTCATATTTAAATTATTCTATACTTTCGATGTAAACAAAACATTAAATTTATGGCAAAAAAATCCGGCACTGCTAAAAAAGCTGCTCCCAAAAAAGCAGCGAAAAAGGCCGCTGCAAAGAAAGCGGTAAAGAAAGCCGCTGCTAAAAAAGCAGCGAAGAAAGTAGCTAAAAAGGCTGCTGCTAAAAAGGCTGCTAAGAAAGTAGCTAAGAAGGCTGCTCCTAAAAAAGCTGCTAAGAAGGTAGCTAAGAGGGCTGCTCCTAAAAAAGCTGCTAAAAAAGTAGCTAAGAGGGCTACCCCTAAAAAAGCTGCTAAAAAAACGGCTAAAAAAGCTGCTACAAAAAAGCCAGCTAAAAAAGCTGCTGCGAAGAAACCAGCTGCTAAGAAAAAAACAGCTGCCAAAAAACCAGCCGCTGCTCCGGCTGCTAATCCAGACACGCCTCCTGTATCTGCTTCTGCAAAGAAGTAATCAGGGATTGGTTAGCATTTAAAAACCTTTAGCTTTCGCCCGCTAAAGGTTTTTATTTATATTACTTGCCATAAGAAAAAAATTATTTTTTTCGTAAATCATCCAAATATATGGTGATTTCTTGATTTACAAAGTCCTGTATATCGCGTAACTCCACTTTTAATGAAACTGGATCATTCCAATTAATAGTAATTAAACCATAATTTCGTCCGCAAAATGGGTTTCTAATTTTATATGAATTTCGTTTCACACCGGGACCCCAATGTCCATGTGTAAGCCCACTGGAAGTAAATTCATAAATTGGATATGGTAAATCTGTAGAATTATTCACCATCATTTCTCCGCAATGAATATCACCACTAAGAAAAATTACTCCCGGTGTAGCCGTTGAACGTATAAGCTCATACATGCGTTTCACAGACCTGGGAAACTGTAGCCAACGTTCTGTTGTTTTTTTATCAGAAATAAATTGAGTACCAGTAGCAATAAAATGAACTTGAGCGGATGAATTGTGTAACTCTTTTTCCAGCCAGTTCCACTGAGCTTCACCAAGTATATCACTGTTATCTCCTGGTTTTTCTTTATAGTAACGAACATCCAATAAAATGAATTTGACTTGTTTGCCCGGCTCGCCAAATACATACGATGTATAAATTCCTTCCTGCGTCCGTCGGGGTGAATGAATTGGCTCTCCTAAAAAATCAAGAAAAAGTTGCTGCGTTTCCCTTTTCATGGGATAGGTTTTATCTTCATTATTTCCTCCATAGTCATGATCGTCCCAAATACCAATTACCGGTACATATTTTAAAAATGTAACATAATTTGGCTTGGATAATTGTTTATTAAAAATTCGTTTCATTTTATCCATATTCTTGGTATCTCCATAAATAGCATCGCCTAACCAAACCCATATATCAGGCTGGTGCACTAAAATATTTTCCCACATTTCCTGTGGTAGCGACTGGTGATTACACGAACCAAAAGCAATACGCGTGATTTGTTTTACCGAATCAAGCGGTACACGCTGCACCGGTTTGAGTTGATTTTGCGCAATAAATATGATAGAATTATAGCAGAAAATAACATAAAAAAGTAAACCTCTTTGTAATAAAATTGTTTTCATAACTTCGAAAGTAAAAATATTCAACCAATAAATCATTATGAAAAAGACGTATGCTTTGATTATTTTCATGCTGCTTATACTCGGTATTACACGCATGAATGCACAATTTTATGTTGGAAAAAGAACTTTTAATTTTTATGATGCATCTCGAAATAATCGCGAAATCAATGCAGAAATTTCCTATCCGGCATTGGTAGCAGGAGAAAATACAACGCCTGCTAATGGGCAATTTCCGCTGATTGTGATTGGGCATGGATTTGTAATGGGTATTGATGCGTATGCCAACTTTGTAAATACACTAGTGCCGATGGGTTATATAGTAGCTCTCTGCAATACCGAAACCTCATTTTCTCCCAGCCACGATAATTTTGCCCGCGATCTGCTTTTCTTAAACAATGAGATTAAAAATAAGGCACTAAACGACAACTCATTTTTCCTTTATGAGCATCTATCCGGAAGTTCATCGATCATGGGACATTCCATGGGTGGTGGTTGCAGTGTTCTGGCAGCATCGTTCGCCAATACCGGAAATATCAATTGCATAGTGGGATTTGCTCCGGCAGAAACCAATCCTTCGGCAGTAACTGCTGCTGGATTAGTAAATGTCCCCGCATTAATTTTTGCCGGCCAAGGAGATAATGTAACTCCTCCGGCAACTCATCAAATACCTATTTATAATGCATTGACAAATTCCTGCGCAATTTTGGTAACCATCAAAGGCGGAGGGCACTGTTACTTTGCACAACCCAATGCAGCTTGCGATTTTGGAGAAACATTTTCTAACAGCAATATTTCAATTACCCGTGAAGAACAACAAGATGTAATGTTCGACTTTTTATTGCCTTTTTTAGATCTGAACTTGAAATTTAATGCCGCAGCAAAACAAATATTAAATGATAGCCTGACGCAATCAACCAGAATTACCTACCAAAATACAAACTGCGAATCACTATCCTTGTCGCCATACAGCGCAGGGAAATTAAACATTAGAATTTTGAATAATACCAACGTGCAACAACAGCTTCGATTTGTGTCCAACTTCAATAAAAAAGGAAATGTATTGGTTACCGTTCAATCATCAGATGGTAAAGTGGTAGCCGAACAACATATGGCTGTTCAAAAAGGTGAACAAGAATATGTCATATCCCTTCCACCCTTAGCTACAGGAATATATATTGCCGGATTTTATTTTGAAAACAAGGCCGATTCAGCAAAATTCATGGTAACTACACCTTGATATCAGGCTGATGTGATACCTTTGTATTATGATCGGGGTATCCAATTTATCAGTAGTATATGGCGGTAAACCGCTTTTTGAAAACATTTCCTTTCTTATTAACCGGGACGACCGAATTGGGTTAACCGGACGTAACGGTGCAGGGAAATCAACCTTGTTGAAAATCATTAAGGGCATTCAAAAACCCACCAGCGGAGAGGTTTCCATGCCACGTGATGCCACCATTGGCTACCTGCCACAAGAGTTTCATAATACCTCATCATTAACGGTAATAGAAGAAACTCGTAAAGCATTTGAAAAAATTATTGAATTAGAACAAAAGATTGAAAATATTCAGGAACAACTTACCCTGCGAACGGATTATGAAAGTGATAGCTACATGCAGCTCATTGAACAAATGAACGATGCACAACATCACTTTCAGGTATTGGGCGGATATGAGATGGAAGAAAAAATGGAACGAATCCTGAAAGGCCTTGGATTTGAAGTATCAGACTTTAACCGTAAGGTAAGCGAATTCAGTGGAGGATGGCAAATGCGAATAGAACTAGCTAAAATTCTCCTTCAGCAGCCAGATCTGATATTACTAGATGAACCTACTAACCACCTGGATATTGAATCAATCATTTGGCTGGAAGATTTTCTTATCAACTACCGTGGTGCTATTATGATGATTTCGCACGACCGTACTTTTTTAGATAAGATAACCAAACGCACTCTTGAAATTACCAATGGCGGGATTGAAGATTACAAAGCTCCCTACTCCAAATACCTTGAGTTACGCAAAGAACGTCGTGAAAAATTGGAATCGGCTGCCCGCAACCAAGAAAAGCAGATTGCTCAAATGGAACGAAATATTGAGCGGTTCCGGGCCAAAGCCTCAAAAGCCAGTTTTGCACAATCATTAATTAAAAAGCTGGATAAAATAGAACGAATAGAATTAGATGTTGAAGATGTTTCAAAAATTAACATTCGATTTCCTGAACCCCCAAGAGCCGGTAAAGTAATTGTAACCGGAGAAAATATTCAAAAATTCTATGGCGAAAAACAAGTCATTCGGCCCATGAGTTTTTCAATTGACCGTGGAGATCGCATCGCCTTTGTAGGAAAAAACGGCATGGGAAAAACTACCTTAAGCCGAATTATTGCTAAGGACCTGGACTACGAAGGCAAATTGGAATATGGCCATAATATTCATTTAGGATATTTTGCCCAACATCAGGCCAACAAACTGCATGGAGAAAATACCATATTGAAAGAAATGGAAGAGGCTGCTTACACCAGCGATAAATTTACCCAGGTTCGTTCTATTTTAGGAGCTTTTCTGTTTAGCGGAGAAGATGTAGAAAAAAAAATAAAAGTATTGTCCGGTGGAGAAAAGGCCCGATTATCTTTGGCAAAACTCTTATTAGAGCCATTAAACTTTTTGATTTTGGATGAGCCAACCAACCACCTGGATATGATTTCAAAAGATGTTTTGAAAAATGCTTTGCTGAATTTTGAAGGCACATTGATTGTCGTATCGCATGACCGCGATTTTTTAAAAGGATTAACCAACAAAACCTTTGAGTTTACAAAAGAAGGAATAAAACAACACCTGGGTGATGTAACTGAATTTCTTGCAAAACGAAATGCCGAAAACTTTAGAGAGTTTGAATTAAATAAGGAAAAGAAAACTACTCCAGCAATATCCTATACAGAAAATGAGCCCGTTGAGAAACATAAAAATCGCGACAAAGAAATTCGAAAGCTAAAAAATCAGGTGAGCCAAGCAGAGAAAAAAATTCAAGAGTTGGAAACACAAATCAAGGCCCTGGATGATCAATTACAAGATCCAGAACAGTACAAAAAACTAATCAATCAACCTGGATTTTTTGAAGGATATGAGGAAAAAAAACAAAAACTGGACATAGCAATGGAAACTTGGGAAAAGCTGTTATCTGAACTTGAAAAATTGGAATCATAAACTTTCAAATTGCCAATTTGTTTTTTAAACGATGCGTTTACTTATTAGTTTTGAAAATATAAACGTATGTCTATCATTTCCATGATTCATGCAGCAGGTTTTAATGGTTTAGCTTTTGGATTGGCTGTGATAATATCTGCAAATAAAGGAAACAATAGGCACAAAAAACTATACCTTTTCAATTTTTCTCGATGGGAGTTTCATCCAATCTCGCCGTTTTTTTAGCATTCAGATGAAAAATCTAATTTTTTTATCCCCAATTATGCAATAGAAAACCGCATATAATGCAAAGTCATTTTCATTTCTGTACTAAAGCTGATTATATGAAGTAACCACCTGGGTTTAACCAATTATTTTGCTTCAATTGCAATAAATGTTATTTCAGATGTTTTTTAATTGGTTTATTGATCTGTGTTCTCTGTGGTGAAAAATTTAACCACAAAGAACACAGAGATACAC
>CALEWF010000082.1 GCA_937925455.1 uncultured Flavobacteriales bacterium
AAAGCCCACAGGGGCGAAGCCCACAGGGCACGGGGTAGCGGGGCTGAGGGCACGAAGACACCGCTACCCCGATGCCCTGTGTGGCTGAGCCCCGAGGACGTGGAACGGACAGCCGCCTAAAGCAGCCTAATCTTTCTAAAAATTTAATCCGAATTGAAAGGAAAATTTTTTACGCAATTTCAACTTTAACAACTTGCTTGGTTTGAGGAATAATGCGAAGTATAAATCGAGTTAACTTGCCATTTACATAGCCAACATAGGTGTTTTCGCCCGCCATGGTAGCTAAATGATTTGGAAAATCGGTGGTATATGATTCATTTTTTATCACAAACTTCATTCATCCTCTTTTATTAGACTTGCAAGCTAATTATTTCGTTGCATGATTTTTTAAATAATAACTTCACAACAATAGTAATTTCAAAAATGATGAAAAAGTTAAGGGTTTTAAACTAATTTAACACCATGAAACACCATTTGAAAACCGGTAAAAAAGGAGAATTGCTGGCTGTAAAATATTTGGTAAAGTTGGGCTATACCATCCTGCATACCAACTGGCGATTTCGGCGTTTCGAAGTAGATATAATAGCTCAAATGGGCCAGGAGCTGGTGTTTGTGGAAGTAAAAACAAGAAATAATACATCCTGCGGAATGCCTTATGAATCGGTAGATGACCGCAAACGAGAATTACTTTTGCAAGCGGCAGAAGCATTTCTCGAAGAGAATGAGTTGGAACTGGAAGTTCGGTTTGACATCATTTCTATCTTAATAAATAGTAATAACTATGAAATAGAACATATTCCATCCGCTTTTTCCGGATTTTGAATGTACCTTTGTAGCTAATTCATAATCATGATGAGAAATCAGCGTAAAGGAGCAGCAAAATCTGCCAGACAAAAATCTTCTTCAAGAAAAAACTTAAAAGCTTCAATCTCTTCCCAACGATTTTCATCTTCTAATCTTAAAGAAAAAACGTCTGCTGATAAGAGAAGAAAAAGCATTCGAACGGAGGTTCGTGAAGACTTTTCCAGCCGTTCAGGTTCAAGAAAAAAATTTTCTGACGAAAAAAGCAATGAAAAATCGTTAAAAAGGAAAGATTTTCCCAAAAAAAGCATTAAATCATATAAAACTGCCAGGAAAAAAGAAGTTGATAAAAAAGAAGGAGAAGGCATACGACTTAATAAATTTATTGCCAACGCCGGGATTTGTTCGCGACGCGAAGCAGATACGTACATTCAAACCGGTGTGGTAACCGTAAACGGAGTAACCATTACCGAACTAGGGTATAAAATAAAACCGGGTGACCGGGTAATGTTTGGCGGCAAGCCAGTGATTGGAGAAAAACCGGTGTATATTCTACTCAATAAACCCAAAGACTATATTACTACCTCCAAAGACCCGCAAAACAGACGTACCGTTTTTGACCTGATTTCTGGAGTAAAAGAGCGTGTTTTTGCTGTAGGCAGGCTGGATAGAAATACCACCGGATTATTGCTGCTAACCAACGATGGAGAATTGGCAGATAAGCTTATGCATCCGAGAAAAAAAGTGGTAAAAATTTATCATGTGGAATTAGACCGAAAATTCACCCATGCCCATTTAGAGCAAATGAGAGAAGGGCTTACGCTGGAGGATGGCTTTTTTAAACCGGATGATGTTTCGTTTGTAGAAGGCATGGATAAAAAACATGTAGGTATTGAAATTCACTCCGGCAAAAACCGTATCGTTCGAAGACTATTTGAACATCTGGGATACAAAGTAGTGAAATTAGACCGGGTGTTGTATGCCGGACTTACCAAAAAAGGGCTCCCCAGAGGCGCATGGCGCTACCTAGAACCTCGTGAGGTTGGAATGTTAAAAATGTTATAACTTATCATTCTGTTCATCTACCGTTGGATAATATAAATTTGATTACTCAATTTAAGTTGGAAAATTGAATGCACTACTATGGAAATACTGGGAACAATAATTAAGCGTGCCATCGCACTTCAAAATACCGTAAGTAAGGTACGGCCCAAAGCTTCGCCGGCGGCTCAGCAACGTAAAACCTTGCTCAAGTTGCTTACCAAAGCCCGCTACACACAGTTTGGCCAGGAATATGAATTTGATTCAATACTAATAGCCAAAAACCCGGAAAAGCTTTTTCAACGTTCCGTTCCGGTTTACGATTACAATAAATTATTTGACGAGTGGTGGCATAAAACGCTCAAAGGAGAAAGAGACGTATGTTGGCCGGGTAAAATCAAGTATTTTGCATTAAGTTCCGGCACTTCTGGCTCAGCCAGTAAATACATTCCGGTAACTTCTTCCATGATTAAATCTATGCGAAAAACTGGCCTTCGACAAATCGTTTCGTTAGTAAACTATGGATTTCCGGAAGAGTTTTTCAGTAAAGGTGTATTGGTTCTTGGTGGTTCAACCGATTTGCAAAACATGGGGAATTATTATCAGGGAGATTTAAGTGGAATTAACCAAGCCAAAATGCCGTTTTGGAGTCAGCCATTCTACAAACCCGGGAAAGCCATTGCCCGCCATCGGGACTGGAACCTGAAAATTGATGAAATAGCCCGCAATGCCCCCAAGTGGGACATTGTGATGATTACGGGAATTCCGGCGTGGAACCAATTAGTTCTGGAACGAATCATCGAAATGCATAAGCTGAATAACATCCATGAAATATGGCCTAACCTTGAAGTATTTATATACGGAGGCGTGGCTTTTGAACCTTACCGCAAAGGATTTGAAAAACTGCTGGGTAAGCCCATTCATTATGTAGAAACCTATCTTGCTTCCGAAGGATTTATTGCTTATCAAAGCAGAAAAGACATCAAAGGCATGGAGCTAGTGTTAGACAATGGCATTTTTATGGAATTTGTTCCATTTAATGAGAAGAATTTTCATCCGGACGGAACCATCAAAGAACATCCGGAAGCCTTGCTAATCAACCAAGTGCAAGAAGGAGTGGATTATGCATTATTGCTTTCAACCAATGCAGGAGCCTGGCGATACCTGATTGGAGACACCATTCGATTTACATCACTGGAACATAGTGAAATTGTTATTACCGGCAGAACCAAACATTTTCTTAGCCTTTGCGGAGAACACCTTTCTACCGATAATATGAACAATGCCATTGAAAAACTCAGCGATTATTTCAATGTACCCATCAAAGAGTTTACCGTGGCAGGAATTCCTGTGGGAACATTGTTTGGACATAAATGGTATATCGGAATTGACGAACAACATATAAGTGCTGCTCAAGTTGCTGAAAAGCTTGACAATTTTTTAAAAGAACTTAACGACGATTATGCGGTAGAAAGAAATCATGCACTGAAAGAAATCCAGGTTGAACTCATACCCACCCAGTATTTTTACGACTGGATGGCCATGAAAGGGAAATTAGGAGCACAAAATAAATTTCCCAGAGTGCTACAAAAAGAAGCCTTTAAAGAATGGGAAGATTTTGTGGCAACCAAAAAAGGAATTCACGTAGTGTAAATACTACGTCTTTTGTTTTTTCTTTTTGGCTGCGGGAAACAGAATGTTGTTTAAAATCAAGCGATAACCGGGAGAATTAGGATGCAGGGCAAGTTCTGTTGGCGGGTCTCCAACTAAGTGCTGGTAGTCTTCCGGATCGTGGCCTCCATAAAATGTCCAAAAACCTTTTCCATATTCTCCATGAATATAACGAGCTTCATTCGCTGAACGATTTTCACCCATAATCACCACACTTTTTTTCAGAGTGTTGAGATTGAACGCAGTGGTTTGTCCCATAAACCCACGAATTACCGTTTCATGGTTTTGAGTAAGTAAGGTTGGAATAATATCGGCCTTGGCCGAAAATTCAAACAAGGTAAAATAATCCATGTTTTTGGGAACATTCCTTAGGTTGGTATTGTCAATGTTTGAATATTCGTATTCATACGGATTACGGCTGATAGTAAAATTGGTAAATGCAAATGTTTTAGAAAAATCGAGTTTTTGTTGGGCATTCGGGTCCATTCCGTCACCATCAAACACCGCATCGCATATATCCACCCCTTCGGCTGCTAACGCAATATCGTAGGTATCAGTAGCAGAACACATAGCAAATAAATATCCGCCACCAGCCGTAAAATCCCTGATTTTTAAAGCTACGGCCAATTTAAGTTGCGACACTTTATTAAAACCTAATTTACGCGCCAAAGCTTCACTAGAACGAACCTGCTCAATGTACCAGTCAGCATTGCGGTAAGCTGCCCAAAATTTTCCATATTGCCCGGTAAAATCTTCATGATGCAGGTGAAGCCAGTCATACAGCAGCAACTTCCCGGATAAAACTTCTTCATCATACACCACATCGTAAGGTATTTCAGCATAGGTAAGTACCAGAGTAACTGCATCATCCCAAGGCTGCATACCCGGAGGTGAATACACCGCTATTTTAGGTGCTTTTTCAAGTTTAACGGCATCCATATTCACATTGGGGTCGCTAAGTTCTGTAATGATAGCTGTTGATTGCGCATCGGTAATTAACTGATAGCTTACCCCACGAATTACACACTCTGTTTCAAATTCTTTGGAGTGTTTAAACATGAATGAACCTCCCCGATAATTCACTAGCCAATAAGTCTCCACTTCAAATCCAAGCACCCAGTAAGCCAATCCATAAGCCTTGAGATGATTGGCCTGAGTATTATCCATAGGAATAAACATATAAGTAGCGTGGAGCCTGTAGCTCATAAACAACAAAACACTCAATATCCCGAATCGCTTCATGGTCATGAATAAAATTTGGATTTAAAACGGCGGTTCATCATCCGAAATTGCATTGTCCCAGTTTTTAGAAGGCAAGGTTTTAATGGCTATTTCCCGATCAATCTCAATATCAGGAGGTGTATAATTATTCCCAAATCCTGCTTTATCTAAGTTGATGAACTTAGTTTGAGACCCAATAAAGCCTAAGGTAACATCACGGGTTTGACCATGACGGTTTTTAGCAATAATAATTTGTGCTATACCTTTTAAACTATCGCCATTTTCGTCATGCTCAATGCCATAATATTCCGGGCGATAGATAAAACACACCATGTCGGCATCTTGCTCAATGGCACCAGATTCACGCAGGTCAGATAATTGCGGTCGTTTATCCCCCCCCCGGTCTTCCACCTTACGACTTAACTGCGATAAGGCAATGATAGGAATTCTCAGCTCCTTGGCTACTGATTTAAGGGTTCTCGAAATCAAACTAATTTCCTGTTCACGCATACCCCGAGTTTCAGCGCTTCCCCGCATCAACTGTAAATAGTCAATGACAATCAACCCCACTTTGTGATGCTGGTGCAAACGTCGGGCAATGGCACGGAATTCAAAAACAGTAATCCCCGGTGTATCATTAATAAATATGGGAGCTTCAGCCAGCTTATTCAAGTTGGCATGCAGGGCTTCCCATTCGTCCGGACGAAGGTTTCCTTTTTTTATTTTATCGGAATCAATATTGGTTTCAGCCGAAATCAAACGGTTTACCAATTCAATAGCTTCCATCTCCAAAGAAAATATTGCTACCGGTACTCCATAATCTATGGCAGCATTTCGAGCCATAGACAAGGCGAATGCTGTTTTTCCCATCCCCGGCCTTGCAGCAACAATAATCAAGTTAGAATTTTGCCAACCGGATGTAACCTTGTCTAAATCATCAAAACCGGAAGGCACACCCCGACTCTTATTTTCATTTTTCGATGCATCTTCCATTTGTTTAATGGCATCCCTAACCAGGTCGCTCATCTTCATGCTGCCCCGGTTTAGGTTTCCCTGTGCTACCTCAAACAGACCCTGCTCCGCTTTATCCAGTACATCAAATACATCGGTAGTTTCTTCAAACGATTCGGTAATTACTTCACTGGAAATTCGAATTAATTCTCGTTTCAGGAATTTTTCAACCAAAATTTTGCAATGAAACTCAATATTGGCTGCTGAACCCACTCTGCTCGTTAGCGATGCAATATAGTAAGGTCCACCTACAAGTTCTAACTGCCCTTTTTCTTTTAATTCCTGGGTAACCGTTAGAATATCTATCGGCTCTGATTTTTGAAATAAACATTGAATAGCCTGAAAAATGATTTGATGAATCGGCTTGTAAAAAATTTCTGGTTTCAAAATGTCAATCACCGCCGTATATGCATCTTTTTCAAGCATGATAGCCCCCAGCACGGCCTCTTCTAATTCAAGGGCCTGAGGCGGTATTTTCCCAAAATCGAGCGCTGGGTTTACCGAAGCCGGCTTACGCGTTTTGGTTGCTTTTTCTATTACTGATTTAATTTCTTCCATAGTGTTACAAAGGTAATTTATTCTTGGCTTGTCTCACAGAAGATTATTAACCATGAACAGCCCTGATTGGTGAATATTTTATTGAAAATTTAATCTCATGATGGATTTTATTAACAGAGGTTGAAATATTTAGTCGAAGTTATCTCAACTTGGGCCAATGAAAAAAAATGCTCAAAACGTTGTATTATCGGTTGAAATGTAAATTAAAAAGCAAACTGCCATTATCATATATTAACTCTTGTTAACTTTGGGGCAAATATCAAGTATCAAGAATCTGTGTCAAATAGTATAAAAATATTAGCCGAAGGCAGGGAATTTTTCATTGAACCCGGCCATCCGCCCACTGTAAATGGGCAATTAACAGAAATCTCTATGATTAAAGAAGGACAAGGGTATTTTCATGTATTAAAAAATAATGTTTCCTATCGGGTAGAGGTTTTGAAAACAGACGCAACCGAAAAAAAAGTAACGTTGCGAATCAATGGAAAAACACTCACCCTGCAAGTTCAAGATTCATTCGACCAATTATTGAATCAAATGGGATTGGGAAACATAAATGCCCGAAAAGTAAATGACCTGAAATCGCCCATGCCGGGATTGGTAATTGATATTCCGGTGCAGGAAGGACAGAATGTGGCTGCCGGCGAGCCTTTAATTATTTTAGAAGCCATGAAAATGGAAAACATACTGAAAGCCCCGAGCAATGTAACGGTAAAAAAAGTGCTAGTACATAAAGGTAAAGCCGTTGAAAAAAATGAAGTACTGATACAGTTTGGGTAAAAAACGATTGAGCATAAGCTTGATTCATCTATAAAACTATACCCTTGTTAATGTACCATTTACTGCAAGTATATGCACCTTAATGTTTAATGAGTTTCCATTGCTTTAAATTTAATCCTATACTTGTAGCTCTATTTAATATATGCATCGTCAGCACCAAAATACATACGACATTATCATTATAGGTTCGGGCATGGGCGCTATGACCGTAGGCTCCTTAATGGCTCAGCTTCGCGGAAAAAAAGTGTTACTACTCGAACAGCACTATGTACTGGGTGGGTTTACCCATGTTTTTAAGCGAGAAAAAGGTTATCACTGGGATGTAGGAATTCACTATGTAGGCGACCTATACGATGGGCATGTATTTAAAACCCTGTTTGATTTTGCTACACAGGGAGGCGTTCGCTGGAAACGCATGCCATATATTTTCGACAAGTTTGTATTTCCTGATTTTACCTTTGAAGCCCCCAGCGATGACAAAGAATTCAGAAACAGGCTGGTAAAACAGTTTCCTCATCAGGAAAAAGAAATAGACCAATACTTAAAAGATGTATTAATTGCTGATAGATGGTATCGAAAAAACATTATTTATAAACACCTGCCGGCTTCCATACGTTGGGTAATGAAGCCTTCGGCCGCTCATACCCGATTGGCCACCATGAGTACGCGTGATTATTTAGACATGCGGTTTACTGACCGTAAGCTCAAAGGATTATTAGTTTCGCAGTGGGGGAATTACGGGGCTGTACCCAGCAAAAGCTCATTTGCCAATCACGCCATGGTAGTACGCCATTTTTACAACGGAGCGTATTATCCCATCGGCTCATCTAAAACCATTGCCGAAGCCATGATTCCTATAATTGAAAAAGCCGGTGGCCAGGCACTGGTAAATCATGAAGTAAAAGAAATTTTAATACGCGACGGAAAAGCCGTGGGGGTAAAGGTAGATTATAAACACGGAAAGAAACGTACTGAAGAAATTTTTTATGCTCCCATTATTGTATCCTGTGCCGGAGCTTACAATACATATTGCAAACTTTTACCCGAAGAATACGGCAAAGAATTTCGGTTAGAAGTAAAACAACATCCGGATGGTTTAACCCATGTATGCTTATACATCGGATTTCATACATCTCCCGAAACGCTTGGTTTTAAAGGTGAAAACCATTGGATTTTTGACGAATATGACCACGATGAAATGTTTTCCGACATCGATGCCTTGGCTGAAGACCGTATGAAAATGGCATTTCTTTCATTCCCATCCCTCAAAGACCCGGAATCAAAGGCACATACGGGTGAAATTATCACCTTTATTAGCTACGAACTCTTTGAAAAGTGGAAAGATGAACGTTGGAAAAAGCGCGGCGATGATTATGAAGCTTTTAAAGAAGAACTTGCACAGCGTATGCTGAATTTTGTTGAGAAAAAATATCCCGGATTTAAAAATCTCGTAGATTTTTACGAGTTATCTACCCCGTTAAGCACCGAACATTTTACACACCATCCCAAAGGAGAAATATATGGACGATTAACCACTCCTGACCGGTTTTTGAAAAAATGGAATCATGTAAAAACTCCTGTTAAAAACTTATATTTAACAGGTACTGATGCTGCAGTACTGGGTGTGGCTGGTGCATTTACAGGGGGTATTTTTACTACCATTCAAATAATGGGTGGAAATCTTGCTTTTCTAAGTTATTTTAAACTTTTGTATAAAGCTAAAAAATTCCAAAAACAACTGAAAGCCGAAGGGAAGAAAACAGTATTTGAATAATTTGTAATTTAGCTTAATGTTACGCTATAAAGCAGACATACGCACCTTGGCGTTTCTAGCAATTTACTATGCTGCATTCTTCGGATGTTGGTTTTTTTTACCACTTAAATGGTATTACATCCTTCCAGCTGAAATTTTTTTGTGTACCATCTCTTTCATGGTGGCCATTACCATACACAACAGCGTGCATTGCCCGATATTTAAAAATAAAACGCTAAATAAAATTCACTTTATATTGCTTGGGTTAGCTTTTGGAAGCCCTGCCAGCGGCTATGTTCCAGGGCACAACTTAAGTCATCATAAACATTTGCAAACCACAAAAGACAATACACGAACCACCAAAATGCGGTTTAAATGGAATTTTTTAAACCAACTACTTTTCTTTTTTGTAATGATTCCGGGTATTATACGCACTGAAACTCGATTTGTGAAGGAAGTAGGCCCACATAAGCCCAAGTGGTATCGTACCTATAAAATTGAATCTGCATTGATTTGGATTTGGAAAATTTCCTGGTTATTCATTGACTGGAAACGCTTTATATTGTTTCTACTTATTCCTAATCTATATGCTGTATGGGGAATATTTGGTACCAACTATTGGCAACATGATGGCTGCGATGAAACCCATCCTTACAACCACAGCCGCAACTTTACCGGTAAATTTTTCAACTTTTTGGTTTGCAACAACGGTTATCACGGCGCCCACCACATGAAAGCATCAATGCATTGGAGCTTGTATCCAGAATATCACGAAAAGTTTATTAAGCCCTATTTACATCCCAGCTTAGACCAAAAAAGCCTGCTGGCATACCTCTGGAAAACCTGTATTTATCCTGGAAAGCGTGTTGATTATTTAGGCAATCCGATTATACTTCCGCCCTATCAAAAAGACGAAGACTGGGTACGCGAAACTAAAATGGGTAGCTTGGATGCTGCAGACTTGGGAGCAGAAACCGTGTAATACATTTTATTTCATTTTATAATTTATTTTAGGGGGAATTGCGTTTTCCTCCGCCTATTGGGGGCGGATTCACATGCTGCCCCGATATTCTTACCTTCATTGCGACCCGCCTTTGGTGGGGAAGCGATCTGTATGCTGTAAGAAATACTCTACCCACGACCTACTACCAAAACGCATTGTTAATATGGTTTGCAACCTACGACCAGCTGTCCCAATATTCTATTACGAATTATGAATACAATTGAATTAATAAATTCTCAAATCAACTCATCTTCAAATCACCTCCTCCGCCCGTTTGGGGCGGACAGCTGCGGATGGAAGTGGAAAGCCCGCAGGGGCGAAGCCCACAGGGCACGGGGTAGCGGGGCTGAGGGCACGAAGACACCGCTACCCCGATGCCCTGTGTGGCTGAGCCCCGAGGACTTGTAACGAACAGCCGCTTGAAGCAGCCAAATGACTATAATCCTGGTATGTGTTTGCATA
>CALEWF010000083.1 GCA_937925455.1 uncultured Flavobacteriales bacterium
AGTGGCTACGTAGGTTTTTGTTTTTCTGGATGCCTACGGAAATTTTCTAATGCATAATTTGGGTTTATTAATTCCGGTAATTACTAATTTTTCTTTTGTTAGTTGGTTGGTATGGTGGGTATTAGAAGGTATTCCGGCAAATTCCCGCAGGTTGTAATTTTTTCCGGCAAGAATTAGTAATGTGGTTCCCAATAAATGAAAATAACTCCTGTGATTATCATCCAGATTTTTCGGGGAAAAAGATAGCCGGTATTAGCCAAAACAGTCCAACATACCAATATTCCCATGGTGATTATAAAAAATACATTATATCCTAAACGATAATAGGTGTAAGCAATTGAAAAATTCTTTTTTAACCGGTCTTTAACTTTTTCATCGGCCATGAGAGAATGAAGTAAGTAAAATGTACTCCATGCCAATGTGAAAAATATCCAATTCATAGTATAAAATTACGTTTTTAATTTGTTAGATGTTCTATGCTTCTGAAAGTAGAAGGGTTGTTCAGGTCAAAATATTGGTGTTAATTTGTCGTCTTATCAAATAATATGTCTATACATAAGGAAATAAAAAAGGTTACCACGCATGTGCTGCAGGAGCTTAAGCAAAGCGGCCAAAAAATATCCATGCTTACCGCATACGATTACTCTATGGCACGAATACTGGATGCTGCCGGGGTAGAAGTATTATTAGTGGGTGATTCTGCCAGCAATGTAATGGCAGGTCACGAAACTACCTTACCAATTACCTTAGACCAGATGATATACCACGCAGCATCGGTAATTCGAGCAGTTGAAAGGGCATTGGTAGTAGTTGATTTGCCCTTTGGAAGCTACCAGGGAAATACCAAAGGAGCATTAAATTCAGCCATACGAATTATGAAAGAGGCTGAGGCACATGCCGTGAAATTGGAAGGAGGAGAAGAGGTAGTAGATTCTGTAAAACGAATTTTAACGGCCGGCATCCCAGTGATGGGGCACTTGGGATTAACCCCTCAATCTATTTACAAGTTTGGAACGTATGAAGTACGAGCTAAAGAACAAGCAGAAGCAGACAAATTGAAGCGCGATGCCAAACTGCTGGAAGAGGCTGGGTGTTTTGCATTGGTATTGGAAAAAGTTCCCGCCAAATTAGCTGGCGAAGTGGCTCGGAGTCTTCAAATTCCGGTTATAGGTATCGGTGCAGGCAGCGAAGTAGATGGCCAGGTATTAGTAACGCATGATATGCTGGGCATCACCCATGAATTTAAACCCCGTTTCCTGCGTCGGTACTTGAACCTTCACGAATCTATTACAGCAGCGGTTCAACAATACATTCAGGATGTAAAAACTGGTGATTTCCCTAACGAAAAAGAACAGTATTAACTACAGTTTAGTTTTTGTTTAGAAAATGGTGTTTTTCTTCTTACTTAATTTAAATCAACTTTCTGAAATTTCTATTGTTAACTTTTACATTTGATAGTTGACGCATGACTACGTTTTTGCCTGTTTTCCCTTTAGAGATTGTAGTTTTTCCGGATGAAAACCTAAACCTACACATATTTGAAGAACGCTATAAGCAATTAGTGAACGAATGTTACAATTCACAAAAACCCTTTGTAATCCCTTCCGTTATTCATGGTGAGCTTTCAGAGTATGGTACTGAAGTAGAAATTACCCGTATAGAAAAAATTTATCCGGATGGAAGAATGGATATTCGCACACGGGGTGTTCAGGTAGTTCGAATGTTAGAATTTTTGCCTCAGGCTGAAAATAAATTATATCCGGCAGCTATTGTAACATATAATCATCCGTATTCTCAACTACTTGATTCATTCGAGGCAGACGATGCTACTGTTAAAAAATTAAAAGAATTACTCGTTCATTTAGCCGAGGTTTTACGAATTTCTAAAAACCTAATACCTTCGAGCAACCGGTTCATTGCATATCGTATCGCCCATTACTTGGGGATGCCTTTGGAAGATGAATACAGGTTGTTGCTTACCTTGTCAGAAACTGAACGCCAGCAACAACTCATAGATTTTATCCAAAAAGTATTACCCAGTTTGGAACAGCGAGAACGCATGCGTGAAAAAATTCAATTAAACGGACATTTTAAACATTTAAAACCACCAGATTTTTAACATAAGAACATGAGGTATTTGTTTATTGTTTTGTTTTCAGCAGTTACCCTGTATGCTTATGCAACGGGCACACCTACTCGTTATGAAGTAAACTTGAATGAAGTAAAAAATGATGAGCTGAAAGTTACTGTTTGGCCCGCTTCTACGCTTTCTGGGGATGTTTTGTTCCGTATGCCTAAAATTGTACCGGGCACTTACAGCATTTATGATTTTGGCCGGTTTGTTACTTCTTTTGATGCGGTAGCAAAACCTGGTAAAAAAGTTAGCATTGAGAAGTTGGATGTAAATACATGGAACATTAAAGGCATAGAAAACGCAGAAAAAATTATTTACACTGTAGAAGATACATGGGATACTAAAGATAAATCGAACTGGGTGTTTGAACCTGCCGGTACTAATTTTGAGGAGGGGAAAAATTTTGTATTAAATAATCATGGGGTTTTTGGATATTTTGAAGGTACTACATCTAATCCTCTTGAAATTACAGTAATTCGCCCTGAGAATTTTTATGGGTCATCTGGATTGACTTTTATTCAACAAAAAGATCGAGACCAATACAAGTTGCCTGATTATCATACACTGGTAGATTCACCTATCATGTATTGTGTGCCGGATACAACTGTAATACGGGTGGGAAATACATCCGTGTTGATTTCGGTGTACAACGATAATAAGTCTGTAACTTCCAATTATATTTCTCAGCAAATTGAGCCCATATTGAACGGAATAAAAGATTATTTGGGAGGGAAACTTCCTGTAGATAAATATGCTTTTATTCTTTACCTGCCCTCTACTTTTACCTCTTTTGGATTTGGTGCATTAGAGCATAACAATTCTTCTATGTACTTTTTACCTGCTATGGGTGGTGATTATCTTGGTCAAATGGTAAAAGATGTATCTGCCCATGAATTTTTTCATATAGTTACTCCGCTCACCGTTCATTCTGAAGAGATACATTATTTTGACTACAATAACCCCAAAATGTCAAAGCATCTCTGGTTATATGAAGGAGTAACGGAGTATTCATCTCATCATGTGCAAGTGCGAAATAATCAAATTAACATGGAACAATTTCTGGATGTAATTCAGGAGAAGATATCCGGAGCTTCCAATTTTAATGATACCTTACCATTTACTGTGATGAGTGAGGGTTGTTTGGATAGGTATAAAAATCAATACCTGAATGTATATCAAAAAGGCGCCTTGATTGCTATGTGTCTCGATTTGAAATTAATACAGTTGTCGGATGGAGCCATGGATTTACCCCAATTGATGAAGAAACTTTCCTTAGAATTTGGGCATCAAAAACCGTTTAAGGATGATGAGTTGTTCGATGTAATTACCCGCCTTACTTATCCAGAGATTGGGGAGTTTTTGAAAAAGCACGTAGGCGGAAATCAGCCGCTTCCTTTGGAAGAATACCTGATGTATGCAGGCGTTGCTTATACAGCGGGCGGAACACAGGAAATTACAGATTTTGGGTTGGATTTTGAAAACTTTGGGTATGATGAAAAAAAAGACCGTTTTTACATTATCAGTGAGGCTGATTTAAGTCCTGTTGGAAAAGCTTTGGGATTGCGTTCAGGTGATGTAATTCAGAAAATCAATGGAAAAGAGCTGAAAATGGAAAATGTCTTGGAATTGTATTTAAATCTTTATATGAATTCAAAGCCGGCAGATGTCATTGTATATGAAGTAGGGCGGCCTAATAAAAAAGGAAAACTCAAAACCATCACCTTGAAAGGAAAGGTAGGTACCAAAACCATTCAGAAAGAAGGAGGATTGGCATCTGTTGAAAATCCAACCTCCGAACAATTAAAGATAAGAAAAGCGTGGATAGGTCAATAGGTGGAATTTTTGAGAAGAAAAAAATTTGCCTGATAAAAATTAATGCCTATTTTTGTAATCCTTTTGAATTTTAAAACATACTAAAAATGTCAAAGAGAACGTTTCAGCCATCAATAAGAAAGAGAAGAAATAAGCACGGTTTCCGTAAACGTATGTCAACAGCTGACGGCCGTCGTGTATTAGCTGCACGCCGTAAGAGAGGAAGATGGAAATTAACTGTTTCTGATGAGTTTTATCCGAAAAAGTAATTATTTGTCATAGTTTTATTATTCAATACCCTGCCGTAAAGCAGGGTATTTTGTTTTAAGTCATGTAAAGATTGAATTGATGCAAGGATTGGAAATTTTTATCCCAAATTAAAATATGCATTAGAAATTTTCCGTAGGCATTTGTAAAGACAAAAAGCCTTTGTAGCTACTGTTACATATAAATAACCACAGAAAAAACTGAGGAATACAGGGCGTATTACTTTCATTTTCTTTGTGTTCTCTTGTGTATCTCTGTGTTCTTTGTGGTTAAATTTTTCACCACAGAGAACACAGATAAATAAACCAATTGGCGGT
>CALEWF010000084.1 GCA_937925455.1 uncultured Flavobacteriales bacterium
GCATAAATTCTGGGCAACAGAGGCCGCCTTCCGCTTTATTATGGTGGCTTATAATCTAATGAGCTTGTTCCGTTTTTTAGTTCTACAAACCAAGTCACAAGCCACTTTGAGCACTTTACGCTTTAAATGCTTTGCATTAGGGAGTTGGATTAGCAAACATGGCGGAAATACTACCTTAAAACTATCTGCATCGGGACAAAAAAGGATATGGTTGGAAGGACTTTTTTCAAAAGTTGGTGATCTTAGCCCTCCTTATATTTTTTCTAATGCATAATTTGGGTTGAATTATTGTTAGTCTTTTAGTGTGTAGGTTGGCAAATAATGGCATTTGGGGTATTGCGAAGGGGCGGCTTGTGTGTCAGGCAAAACCCAAAGTGCCATTTGTGCGGCGTTTTTTTTCATGTGCCCTAACAATCACATACGTCTTACAAAATCATATTTGTACATCCCAACTTGGGTTAATAATCTCAAAATTGTCATTAGAATTTTAATCATATTGAATTACAAGGAGGTAGTTGGGTTGTTTCTCTGCCTTATAGGGGTAGAATCACCCGCTGCCTTAATCTGCTGCGGATGGAAGTGGAAAGCCCGGAGGGGCGAAGCCCACAGGGCACGGGGTAGCGGGGCTGAGGGCACGAAGACACCGCTACCCCGATGCACTGTGTGGCTGAGCCCCGAGGACTTGAAACGAACAGCCGCTTTAAGCAGCCTACTATCAATCAATACTCTCTAAAGACAAATTCTGGTTACAAATAAAAAAGCCGGCTGATACTTTGGATAGAATAATATATTTTATTCAGGTATCAGGCTATTTCTTCTACTTCTACTTCGCCTAAGCCCATACGAATTAAAATTACCTGTTCGCCGGTGCAATCGAGTACAGTAGAAGCTTCGTTGTGTCCGTAGCCACCGTCCACTATTAGGTCCACTTCTTTTTCATGTTTTTCTGCAATTAATTCTGGGTCGGTAGTGTATTCAATGATGCTGTCATCATCATATACAGAAGTAGTAAGCAAGGGTACACCCAATTCTTTTATCACTTGAAGGGGAATTTGGTTATTGGGTATTCGAACGCCCAATGTTTTTTTGTTAGGAATAATTTTAGATACTTCACTACCTGCATTTACAATAAATGTGAATGGGCCGGGTAACAGCCGTTTCATGAGCTTAAAAGCGTCGTTACTAAGTTGTTTGCTGTATGAAGCAACCATGGCCATATCAGAAAACATAAACGAGAAGCGAGCTTTTTCAACCGGAATTCCTTTGATTGAAGCTAACTTTTTTACCGCTTCCGGATGGGTGGACATGCAGGCAAAGGCATAAACACTGTCTGTAGGTAGAATAATAACGCCCCCTGATTGTAAGGTTTCCACAATTTGCTGAATGTGGCGGGGGGCTGGTGATTTGGGATACACTTTAAGTTTCATGACAGTATGTATTTAAAATATAACAATCGAAGATAAAAGAACGCTTTGAAAAGCTATTTAGGTATTCCTTGTCAGGAATTACCTTTCCGATAGTCTGCTAGGAATTTTTCTAACCCTATATCAGTGAGTGGATGATGAAGCAATGCTGTGATAACATGGTACGGACAAGTAACAACATCTGCACCGGCTTCAGCACAATTTATGATATGCATGGGATGACGAATAGACGCAGCCAATACCTCGGTTTCAAACATGAAATTAGTATAAATGTTTACAATTTGATGTATAAGTATCATTCCATTGGTTGATATATCATCCAATCTACCAATAAAGGGAGATACGTAATATGCACCCGCTTTGGCAGCTAAAATAGCTTGTCCAACAGAAAATACGAGGGTACAATTAGTAGGTATTTCTTTAGCTGCAAGATAACTTATGGCTTTTAATCCATCTTTAGTCATGGGAATTTTTACCACAATTTGTGGGTCAATATCAGCCAAACGTTCTCCTTCATAAATCATTCCTTTATAGTCGGTAGAAATAACTTCGGCACTTACATCACCGTCAACAATTTCACAAATTTTTTTATAGTGTTTAATGATATTTTGACTACCAGTGATGCCTTCTTTGGCCATGAGTGATGGATTGGTGGTAACTCCATCTAATATTCCTAATTCGTTAGCTTCCTTAATTTCATCGAGATTAGCTGAATCAATAAAAAATTTCATAACAACTACTAATTATTATTTTACTTAACGATTTTTTGATTTCCGTTTTAAAGCTATTAAAATTTTTTTTAATGCAAATGCGAAGCGTATTTTTTAACAAATTTGTTATATCGCTTAAATACAAACTCTACTTAGCAGCTGAAAAAAAGTTTTACAAATTTCAAACACAGATAAATTCTATTATACTAATAGGAGTAAGTTGTATCATGTATGCTTGTTAGAAATAAAAAGTAATTTTTTCTAGTGCCTAAGTTTAGTAATCTTTACTCCGTGCAGCATCTACTTTTTTATGCTATTGGAAAAAAAGGGGCAAGTTACTTATATCGCACCGCTACAACCTTCTACCCTTGCTTTCTTCCGAACCTGGGGGATTTGAAGGGAGCTGGTCGTATAAGACTTACCCCACCGCAAAAGTAATGATTGTTTTGTAATTTAGAAAATAACCCCGAAGTATCTACTATCTTTGTATGGATATGAAGAATTATTACATCATACCACTCAACTTAGGCACTCTGGCAGGTTTGTTGAGTTATGGATTATACATGGGATTGTATGCAATGGGCAAAAGTCCGCTTACCGATTGGCGGTATGTGGGCATTTGGATTCCGGCGGTTTTTATTTTTTTGACGATTCGTAGGGTAAAAGATATTTCAGAACTACAACAAATTTCATTTGGACGAGCTTTTTACTCGGGCATGCTTACGGTATTGGTGATGGCGTCCCTCAAAGCTATTTTGGTGAACCTTACCATTTCAATTTTTGGAGAAGGGATTATTGATCAGTATTTTTTGGAGTTGGAACGAGTTAAACAACAACTAATAGAAAATAATGAACCATTGCTACCTTTTATGAATGACCTAGAAGGGTTGCGCAAACAGTTTGATTCACGTATGGTCAGTATTCTGGAATTTAATATGCAAGTGTTTGGTGGCTTGGTTTTATCTTTGATTACAGCAGCCTTTATGTATAGCAAAAAGAAGGCTAGCAATATAGCATCCAACAAGTAAATACTAGATTAAAATAATTTAACCTTTAGGTTGTACCAGGTCTTTAATGATTTCTTGTATTTTTAACACCGACTGAATTAAATTTATTGTCATGGATTTGGACGAATTATTTTTTGCCGATGTGCATATTCATCCCAATTTGAAATCAGCATACTCCGGATATCCAACACCCAAACGGAATATGTGGGAATTTATTGATCATCCGGTGCCTGAAGGGAAGGCAGCACGCTATGCGTTTAATAATTCACCAAACGTTGCTAAATATTCACAGACAAATTTTTATGCTTTGGCCGAAGGGAATGTAAGAGTCCCTACCATTTCGCTATATCCGTTAGAAAAAGGATTTATGGATATACGCAACTTGCCCAAACTACTTACTAATAAAAAAAGCCGTATAGAAATGATGCAGGTAGTAACGGGCAATGAGGTTTCGAGCATTGAATACCTGCGTGATACCAACGATTATTTTAAAATACTTCAGTTTGAATACAATTATGTAAAGTCAAATCAAGGTTATTCACCTGATAAAAAGTATCATTTTAAATTAGTAAACAGCTATGGCGCTTTATTAGACCAACTCAGTAAACCCAATACATTGGCCGGCGTGCTAAGTATCGAAGGCGCCCATTCACTTTTTGATGAAGCTATGCTAAGCGGAACGCTTACGCCTACTGAAATGAAAAAGAAAATAGAAGAACATGTAGGCATCATCAAAAGTTGGGAAACACATCCATTTACTATCAATCTTTGCCATCATTTTTATAATCATTTGGCTGGGCATGCTCGAAGTTTTTGGGGATTGGTTCGCAAAGGGTTTCTCAATCAAAATGAGGGCTTGGGCCGTGGATTAAACGGATTGGGTATTAAAACCATGAAGGAATTACTTAGTAAAAACAATGGTCCCCGAATTCATGTGGATATTAAACACATGAGTGTGAAATCCAGAAAAGAATTGTACAACTGGATACGCAGTTATAATTATATTTCAAACAACGATAAAATTCCCATCGTTGCCAGTCATGCCGGAGTGAATGGTTTTAAAACCATGAGTGCCAGCATGGCAAAACCTGATCATGAAAAAAAAAGTAAAAATCATATATTCAACAGATGGAGTATTAACCTGAGCGATGAAGAAATACGTATCATTCATGAAACAGGTGGTTTGATAGGATTGATGCTGGATAAACATAAATTAGGCGGAGAAAAATTTCATTCAACTATTGCCGGTATTACGGATAAACGCAAACTCAAAGATGAGTACCTGAAAATCTTTCTCGACAACGTTTTTCAGATTATTCATGCGGTGGGACATCCATCTGCCTGGGATATCATTTGTATTGGATCAGACTTGGATGGAGGAATTGAACATTTTGATTTTTACGACAAAGCATCTACTTTTCCACAGTTATACGCTGATCTGATTGAATACATGGAACGCACATCATATCAAAAAAAATTATGGTATGGTGAAAAAGCTGAAACATTAATTAGAAAAATAATGCAAACCAATGCGATGAATTTTTATGAAAAACATTTTTAAAACAATCGTTTTTGTTATCCATTTGCCTGTTTTAGTGTCTTTGCTTCAGGCGCAACAAATTTTGCGTTTTGAAATTTATTCTTTGGGGTCCAAAACAGGTATTTTAACTGCCAAAAAAGAAATTAAAAACAACCTGGAATATTACATTATTGAAAGCCAAGCACATGCTAATTTGTTGGTTAGTCAGGTGGATGTAAAAACCATACTAAAGTCAACATATAAAGATGGTATGTTGATTTCTTCCTTTGCTAAAAATGAAAAGAACGGCGAGATAGAACAATACGCAGATACGCAATGGAAAGACCCAGAATATTATATTACTTCGCATACCGGGAAAAATACGATAAAAGAAAAAATACAAATGAGTGTGGCTTCATTATATTTTGCAGAACCTATAAATTATCAGCGTATTTATTCAGAAGTTTGGGGGCAGTTTTTACCTGTTACTGTAAAAGAAAATAGTTACACATTGCAGTTGCCTAACGGAAGAACTACCACCTTTATTTATGAAAACGGGCAATTGCAAGAAATACACACAACCACCAAAGTAGGGAAAGTGAAAATAAAACGAGTGGCATGATCAAGCTGTTTAGTCATATTCGTGAGATTTTGCTTGCAGAATGCGAACCGGTAGGGATACGCCGAAAAGAAAGGATGAAAGATGTTCATTCACTTTCTGATGCTTGGTTGCTTGTAAAAGATGATCAGATTTTGGATTTTGGAAAGATGGATGATTTAACATGTTATCTAAATACACATGGTATTTATCCCACGGAAGAAATAAATTGTACAGGTCGTTTAATTTTTCCGGCTTTTGCTGATAGCCATACCCACCTTGTATTTACAGCAACCCGCGAACAAGAGTTTGTAGATAAGATTAATGGGCTAACCTATGAAGAAATTGCAGCTCGTGGCGGGGGAATATTAAATTCCGCAGAAAAGCTGGCACATGCTACCGAAGAGGAATTATTGGAATCAGCCATGCAAAGAATCAACGAAGTAATGCAAACCGGTACTGGAGCCCTTGAAATAAAGAGTGGTTATGGATTAAGTATGGAAGGTGAGCTAAAAATACTTCGGGTGATAAAGAGTATTAAAGAGAAAAATATTCTTCCTGTAAAAGCTACTTTTCTTGGGGCACATGCTTATCCCAGAATGTATAAAGAAAATCATACGGCATATCTTGATCTTTTAAGACATGAATTACTTCCAAACATAGCTGCTGAGCAGTTGGCAGATTATATGGATGTTTTTTGTGAGGCTAATTATTTCAGCGTGCAGGAAATGGAATTACTATTAGAAGCAGCCGCTAAGTATGGATTGAAACCCAAGGTGCATGTTAATCAGTTTAATAGTTTGGGTGGAATTGTTGCTGCAGTAAAACATCAGGCCTTAAGTGTGGATCACTTAGAAGTAGTTACGTATGATGATATAGAATCTTTGAAATCTTCCAATACCATAGCAACCTTATTACCGGGATGCAGTTTGTTTATCAATATTCCATTTGCTCCTGCTCGTGAGTTGATAGATGCAGGTGTTGCAGTAGCGTTAGCTAGTGATTATAATCCGGGAAGTGCACCAAGTGGGAATATGCAGTTGGTGATGAGTTTAGCCTGTATGCGAATGAAAATGTTGCCAGAAGAAGCGTTGATTGCATCCACCATCCATGGGGCTGCAGCCATGGAAATGCAGCATCAAATTGGAACCATCACTCCGGGGAAAAAAGCAAACTTCATCATAACGCATCCCGTTTCATCAATTACATATCTGCCCTATGCCTTTGGTACGAATCATGTTTCTTCATTGTACATCTATGGAAGAAGAATGGTTTGATAGATATACACTACTGTATGATATAAATCAAAAATTAAGTTTTCATATTCTGTTTCATTTGATTTTATTGACTTGCTTATTTGATTAAGAAAATTGGGCTGCTTAATTTTGATT
This sequence comes from uncultured Flavobacteriales bacterium, assembly GCA_937925455.1. GTDB lineage: Bacteria > Bacteroidota > Bacteroidia > CAIKAF01 > CAIKAF01 > BA4. The sequence goes on from CALEWF010000084.1 coordinate 6,650, forward strand.
GGAATTTACGGATTGGGTTCATTTTTTTAGTGTTTGAAATTTAACCCAAATTATGCATTAGAAAATTTCCAAAGGCATCCGCGGTAAGTCAAAGCGTCTATGCATATACTGTTATTGAAAAATTATAACCATAGATAGCACAAAAGATTACCGTGTGTTTTTGCTCTCATTTCTTTGTGTGCTTCGTGGTCAATTTTCTTCGTGTCCTTTGTGGTTCATGCTCGAATTGGATGATTTTTTACCACAAAAAACACAAAGGTTTTTA
>CALEWF010000085.1 GCA_937925455.1 uncultured Flavobacteriales bacterium
CGTACCGTTTTTTGCTAATACCGTTGCTTTAGTTACCATATTTTTATCTGTATCTACAAACAATCGAACAATGGAATAATCTTTTTCTTTCGGGTTCATAGGATACAAATCTATCACCGTTATGTTTTTACCATCTTCAGTTTTCTTTTCTTTAATTCGGCTTTTAAAGTTATTTTCATAGATAGTAAACATATTTTTAGGAGTAATGGCATCCTCTTCCAATTCATCTACCCCAATTACTTGCACTTCATTGGCTTCTTTGTTAAATGTATAAACCTTTTGACCATTACAAATGATTTCCTGATCTTTCATTGTGAGCCGATACTTTTCTCCTTTCATTTTCAAATTACCTTTGGCGGTTTCATTGATCTTCTGGTCTTTATTATCTACTATGAAGGTAAATTCAACCTCAACCGTTTTAAATGATTTGGTTTTTTCGCTGAGTTTGTCCAGTATTTTTTTGGCTTCCGTATCGGTTTGAGCATTTAATGCTACGGTTGAAATTACAATAGCTGCAATAAAAGAAAAAATTTTATTAAACATGACACTTCTATTTTTAGTAAAACAAATCTAATGTTTATCTTTCAAATATTGTTCCAAAGCGTATTCATCAGGAATTAAAACCTCTCTGGCTTTACTTCCTTTATTTGGTCCTACAATACCGGCAGCCTCCATTTGATCAATTAACCGGCCGGCACGGTTATATCCAAGATTGAGGCGACGTTGTAATAGGGATGCAGAGCCTTGTTGGTGCTGAACAATAATCCGGGCAGCTTCCTCAAATAATTCATCCCTTTCTCCAATATCCAATTTTGTTTTGTCAGGATCTCCTTCTTCGCCAACATATTCAGGTAATTTCATTGCCTCCGGATATCCCGGCTGACTACCAATAAATCTGGCTATTTTTTCTACTTCGGGTGTATCTACAAACGGGCATTGCAAACGAATCAAATCACTACCGGTACTTAGCAACATGTCTCCCCTACCAATTAATTGTTCGGCTCCACCGGAATCTAAAATCGTTCGTGAATCAACTTTGGAAGTTACTCTAAAAGCTATGCGAGCAGGGAAATTTGCCTTAATGGTTCCAGTAATAATATTCACAGAGGGTCGCTGTGTGGCTATGATTAAATGAATTCCTACCGCTCTTGCTAACTGAGCGATACGGGCGATGGGCATTTCTATTTCTTTACCTGCCGTCATAATCAAATCGGCAAATTCATCAATTACCACCACGATATAAGGTAAGAAACGATGCCCATCCATAGGATTTAATTGGCGGGAAATAAATTTTGTATTGTATTCGCGAAGGGTTCTTACCTGAGCATTTTCAAGCAATGCATAGCGGTTATCCATTTCTATACAAAGCGAATTTAAAGTATTCTGCGCCTTTTTTGTATCGGTAATAATCGCCTTTTCTTCGCCCGGCAATTTGGCTAGATAATGCTTTTCGATAAGATTGTAAAGAGTTAATTCCACCTTTTTAGGATCCACCATAACAAACTTAATCTCCGCCGGGTGTTTTTTATAGAGAAGGGAAACAAGTATGGCATTTAATCCTACTGATTTTCCTTGTCCGGTAGCACCAGCCATAAGCAGGTGAGGCATTTTAGCCAAGTCGGCAATATACACTTCGTTTGAAATAGTTTTACCCAAGGCAATCGGAAGGTCAAATTTGCTATTTAAAAATTTTTCATGCCGCAATACCGAAACCATGGGAACCACTTGCGGATTTTGATTAGGAACTTCAATACCGATTGTTCCTTTACCGGGTATAGGTGCTATTATACGAATACCCAAAGCCGCAAGGCTAAGTGCAATATCATCTTCTAGATTTTTAATCTTTGAAATGCGTACACCGGCAGCCGGAACAATTTCGTACAGCGTTACTGTGGGTCCAACCGTTGCTTTAATTTTAGAAATATCAATATTATAATTTCGAAGCGTTTCTACGATGCGGTTTTTATTTTCTTCCAGCTCTTCCTTATTAATTTGTATTTCCTGTTCGCCATGATCAACCAACAAATCAAGGGGTGGAAAAACATATTTGGGTAAGTCGAGGCGAGGATCGTACTCCCCATATTTTTTCACCAAATCATCAGCCGTAACCGGTTGTTTTACTTCTGTAACTTCTTGCGGTTTCGGATTTTCATTCAATGTAAATTCAATCTGATCATCATTCGGCTCCTTTGTCAAAGGAACTGAAATATCCATTTCAAGTTCAGCAGATTCAGATGATTGTTTTTCTTCATTTACCGGTTCAGACTCTATTTCTTTTACTTCAAACTCGGGGATTTCATCCAACGGAATGTCTAAATCTTCTTCTTCAAGTTTTGTATCTTCTTCTAATATTTCAGAATCATGAAGAATTTCATTGCGATGTGAATATACATTAACTTTGGTGGCAGCTTCTGTTGAAGCTGAAGTTCCAACTATGGGAGAATCATCCGAAGCCTCTACAGCTTTCTTTTTGCTGTATAACCATGTAATTTTCAAGCTCGAATTAAAAGCAACTACCAGGAAAGCAAGAAAGGAAAACAAATACACCAGGGCTGTTCCTAATTTTCCAACTTCGTGTATTAGTATTTCACTTAAATTTGCTCCAAAACGCCCCCCCAAAATACCCTCGCCTAATGAAGGGAAAATAAACGCTAAGGTTCCAGATCCCCAAATGGTTAAAAAAGCTAAAATAGCCGTAGCTCGTGATAGTTTCACCAAATTTTTTCCATAAAGCAATCGAACACCGGTAAATAAAAAAATAGGGATGAGAAAAAATGCAGAAATACCAAACCATTGGTGTATGAACAAATGCGATAACTTTACCCCCAAAACTCCCATTACATTGCGGGGCTGCATATCTGGCTGCCCTCCTTCGGCAATGGTTTGATCAGCTTTCCAACTAAAAAAATAAGAAGTAAAGGAAGCTAACAACATGACTGAAAAAAGAACCAGAAATAAGCCTGTAAGTTTAACAGTCCGTTCATCTCGAAGAAATTTTGCTATTTTGGAAAAAATATTCGATTTATCTGAACCGGTTTTTTCTGATTTGTTTTTTCCACTTCCCTTTTTTTTATCCGTTACAGGTTCGGCTATGGAGCGAATGGAATTTTTGGGTAAATCTTCGGTATTTTTTTTACGAGCCATAACGATCTGTAAGCATAAATAACTTTCAAAAATAATATCGCTAATCTTGATATGATTATTGTATGCAAAAGGATTTCAATACCGATATGTTAATAATCTAAAGTCCGTATTTTATCGGCTCAACGGTATTTTGTAGATTTTTCTCTACATTCGTTAAAACTATATATTTATGAATCTAAGCTACTCCGCTAAACAAATTATAGGGATTATTTTGGGATGTTTTATTGTTGTTTCTTGCGGATCAAAAAATAATAAATCCTCATCGAAGGAATTTCGCATTCAGGACAGTTCATTATTTATTCATTTTGCTTCGCCTGATACTTTATTAGATACCTGGAGCACTTCATCCACAATTGTATTCCAGTGGCCATCAGAACCGAGAACTTTGCATCCATTGAACGAAGTTCATGGCGGAAAGCTTACAATTTATGGATTAACCCACAATGCTTTGATGACGTTTGACCCGAAAACCCACCAATTGAAGCCAGACCTTTGCTCAAAAGAACCTGAAATTTTTAATGATGGTAAAGCATTTCGATATACCCTTTCCAAACTTCCAACATTTGATGACGGCTTACCGGTAACTGCATCGGATGTGGCTTTTTCTTTTAAAGCGGCTACTTGTGCTTTAGTAAATAATCCTAACATGAAAGCTTATTTGGATTTTCTTGACAGTGTTGCTACCCCGAATGAACAAACAATAGAACTTTACATGAAAGGCAAATATATTCTTAATGCTTACATGGCTAATGAGGTTCCCATTTTACAAGAGAAAAAATTTGATCCAACCCAAGTTTTGAAACCCTATTCCATCAGACAATTAAAAGATGCTGCTAATTTACAAAACAATACTGCGCTCCAGCAGTGGGCTGACCGTTTTAACGGCCCGGATTTTTCAAATAATTTGGAAAACATTGCAGGTAGCGGACCCTATAAAATTATAGCGTGGAATATAGGGCAGGAAATCATTCTAGAGAAAAAAAATAATCATTGGACGGATGAAAGTTCAAAACAAAACTACCTGCATGAAGCACACCCAAAAAGGATAATATTTAAAGTAATGACCGATGAAGAGGCTATAAAGCTGGCATTACAGAAACAAGAACTTGATGTTACCACAACCCTTTCTACCAAAGCTTTAATGGAATTACAAAAGGATGAGGATTTTAATAAAAACTACCATTCAGCATTTGTAGATTTTATAAATTATAGTTACATCGCCATGAATTGCAGACCAGACGGGATGAAACGAAAAAAATTATTTACGGACCCAAATGTTCGAAGAGCCATGGCCTATTTGACTCCCATCGAGCAAATCATCCAAGTCATTTATCAAGGGAAGGCTCAGCGCCAAGTAGGTCCGGTAAGCCCACTAAAAAAGACGTATAATAAAAATCTTCAACCCATTCCTTTTGACCCCGTAAAAGCATCACAATTACTGGATGCATGTGGCTGGATAGATTCAGACAAAAATGGAATTCGGGATAAAATAGTGGATGGTAAAAAGGTAGAGTTATCGTTTGAATTGGTATATCAAGCAGCCAATCCAATTACAAAAGACATTGCCGATTTAATTGCAGAAAGTATGAAAAGTGCCGGTGTGGATGCTCGGCCTACTGCCTGGGATATGAATACCACTATTACCAAAGCTACCCAACATGACTTTGATATGTTTATGGGAGCATTTAACGGAACGTTAATGCCTGATGATTTTAAACAGCTTTGGCATACCCAGTCGTGGGCCGAAGGCGGCGCTAATTTTTCAGGCTTTGGGGATGAAGCCTCTGATGCACTGATTGACTCCATCCGAACAGAAATGGATGAAAACAAGCGAACTGAGATGATATGGCGTTTTCAGCAACGGGTATATGATGACCAGCCAGTGATATTTGCCATTTCTACCTTTCGAAAAATTGCAGTGCACAAACGATTGAGCAATGTGAATATGTATTTTGAACGTCCGGGTGTTTTATTGAATGAGCTGATTCCACCACAAGCCGGAACAGCAAAGAAATAAACTTGCCGCTATGAGGTACATCCTGAAACGGCTCATCTATTTTTTTTTAACATTATTCTTACTGGTACTTGCCGGATTTTTATTGATTCAGTCATCCGCTTCCCACCAGGAAGAATCA
>CALEWF010000086.1 GCA_937925455.1 uncultured Flavobacteriales bacterium
CTGTGGGCTTCGCCCCTGCGGGCTTTCCACTACCATCCGCAGCAGATTTAAAGATGAGCAGATTTGAAGATGAGTTGATTTAAAGTTGTAATAATTTCGTAATGGATAATTCGTAATTTAACCCAAATTATGCATTAGAAATTTTCCTGTGGCATCCAGAAAAACAAAATCCTACGTAGCCACTGTTACATAAATAACCACAGAGAACACAAAGGAATACTGTGTGTTTTCACTTTCATTTTCTTTGTGTTCTCCGTGTATCTCTGTGTTCTTTGTGGTTAAATTTTTCACCACAGAGAACACAGATAAATAAACCAATTAAAAAACGTCTTCAACTCAGTTTAATGCAATTGAAGTAAAATAGCTGTTTGAACCCAGGTGGTTAGTTCATATAATTGGCTTTAATACAGAAACGAAAATGAATTTGCATTATATCCGGTTTTCTATTGCATAATTTGGGTTAAAATATTCTGATGATTATTTTGGGTTTAATCAAAATATTCCCAATTGCTTTAGCCAATGAAGTTCATATTCCAACACCTCAGTTTTTTCCGGTTCATTGTGCAATTCATGGTAAAAGCCTTCCCAGATTTTTAATTCAACATTTTTACCTGCCCGGGCAGCAAATTCCTTGCTAGCATCTACAGAAGTTAATCGGTCAGCCGTTCCATGCATGAGCAATACCGGTACTTCGATTTCGTTTGCATGTTCTATGGCATAAGGTCCGGCAAAATGTACATTCACAAAAAATGCAGAGGTGATTTTATCATGCACTAACGGATCTTTTTCATACTTGCTTACCACTAACGGATCTCGTGAAATAGCTTTGGTGTCTAATCCGGTTGGTTGGCTAAGCGAAGGAAATATTCCTGCTGATAGTTTGCCCAGTTTTACTTTCCAGGCAGGTGGTTCGAATGCCAGTCGTAAATAAGGGGCTGTTACAATGGACCCTTTCACTTCTGGTTTTTTTCGGATTAAAAAGTTTAATACTAAGTTGCCCCCCATGCTATGTCCATATAAAATTACCGGTATTCCGGGATGTATTTCTTTGGTTTTTTGAAGCAGCATTTCTACATCGTGCATCAGAGCATCGTAGTTAAGAGTATGTCCTCGTTTTCCGGTAGAACGCCCATGACCGCGATGATCCATACTTACCAAGGCGATGTTATGTTGGTTAAAAAAATTAGCTACATGTACGTACCGCATGGCATGTTCGCCCATTCCGTGAATCAACATAATTACAGCGTTGGGGGTAGATGTCGTGTTACTATGATACCCTTGCAAGGTAATACCATCAGGCGTAGTTAGCTGAAAGGCTTCTTTCATAATGGATTGAATTTGTTTTGAAACTTAAAATTAAAATAATATTTACAGCTTGTAACTTTTTTATTTTTGTTTAAAATTCAAGATATGAAAAAAATAATAAAGTGGATATTACTTATAGTATTATTTTTGATTTTGGCAATAATCGGATTCTTAGGATATCTTACACTTACAGATTATCGTCCGGCATCGGTAGAAACTGTTACTTTGGATGAAAATGGATTGGCTTTACCTATACCTGATACCCTACAATTGGTAACCTGGAATATTGGATATTGCGGATTGGGGAAAGAACAAGACTTTTTCTTTGATGGGGGAAAAGGAGTAAGACCTTCAAAAGTTGATTTTCAAAAATATTTAGATGGTGTATTAAGTACACTAAGTGGTTTTAACGGGATTGATTTTATCTTGCTACAAGAAGTGGATAGAAATTCCAAGCGAAGCTACTATCAAGACCAATTTTATAGTATAGCCTCTCAAATACCCGGCTATAACTATGCATTTGCATATAATTATAAATCGAAGTTTATTCCCCAGCCATTATCCAATCCTTATGGTAGAGCTGAAGCCGGTATAATGACTTTATCATTATTTCAGCCAACCTCTGCTTTGCGATATGCCTTAGCTCCCGATGCTTCATGGCCAAAGGGGTTATTTATGTTAAAGCGTTGTTTTATGGTGTTTAGGTATCCTGCCGGAAATGGGAAAGAACTTGTTGTTGTTAATCAGCATTTAAGCGCTTATGATGATGGTACTGTTAAGCAAAAGCAAATGGATACCCTTCGAAAATTTTTGCTCAACGAATATGCGCTGGGTAATTATGTAATAGTAGGTGGCGATTGGAATCAGTTTCCGCCCGATTATCATCCGCAGCTTAGTGGTGCCGATGGTGTAGTGGCGATGAATGTAGAAAAAGATTTTCCACAATCAGGATGGAATTGGGTATATGATTCATCTAAACCTACCAATCGAAAATTAAACATGCCTTATATCCCTGGTAAAACAGAAACCGTAGTGATTGATTATTTCTTAGTTTCACCCAATATCCTTCCTATTTCTGTGGAAGTAATAGATTTGGGGTTTGAGCATTCTGACCACCAACCGGTAAGGGTAACCTTAGTTTTAAAAAGGTAGAAATACTTATTATTTGGCCGCTGAAACTAACTATATTCAAAGTTATAGTAGAAAATGCCGTGGCAGTTAAGCAGATTATTTGGGTATAATTGCAAAATTGTCATTAAAATTTTCTAATAATGTTGATTTTTTTGGGGCGGCCGCATGTTTTTTCCGCATCGGAGGGGTGGATTTGTCTGCTGCCTTGATATTCAATTGTGAATTATCAATTATCAATTGTGAATACAATACAATTAATTCATCTTCAAATCCTCTCATCTTCAAATCAACTCATTTCCAAATTGATTCATCTTCAAATCATCCGCCCATGCGGTGCGGACTGCCGGGGATGGCAGTGGAAAGCCCGCAGGGGCGAAGCCCACAGGGCACGGGGTAGCGGGGCTGAGGGCACAAAGACACCGCTACCCCGATGCCATGTGCGACTGAGCCCCGAGGACTTGCAACGGACAGCCGCACAAAGCAGCCTATTATCAATATGCTAATGAAAATTT
>CALEWF010000087.1 GCA_937925455.1 uncultured Flavobacteriales bacterium
TAAATTGTTAAACATTTTAGTCTTGTCGCCTGTGACTTCTTGTAAAGTCTGAACCTCTATTTTATGAGGTATCAATTTTCTCTATTGGTTGTCACGCATGTTATTTGATTAAACCAAACTTTGTTTTTATTTGTGCTGCAATATATTAAATTTATTTTTACATATCCAAATTTTTTGGTTTGATATTAAAAAATTTTTCTTTTTGTCTGATAGCGTGTGATAAAATATCCGTCCTATGTTCTGTCTGATTTTCACGGCGTATCTTCATCAATGGATGTATTCTGTTTTTAGGACTTTTTCTCTCTGAACCGCTGTTAGCTGTTGCCCTTCTTTGTCTGTCGTGGTGCATTTGAGCGGTTTCAAAAAAACAAAAGAGCCACTAAATGCGTTGGCTATCTGTTGCATTTTGGTTGTTGTTTGTTTAAAATATCTGTCTTGATATAATTATTATTGGTGTTTGGTTGCCAGTTAAAATTGTCAATTTTTGTTACCGTAAATATTTTACTTGGTTCATAATGGTAGAGTTGTTTTGTAAAATTGTCTTCTAATTTTTTTAAGTAGTCAATGTCGCAGGCTGCTAATTTTTGTTGATTTGCTAAATTCCCTAAACTGTCGATTTCTGATGGTTTTACACCCTTGTTTAAAGAAACTGAAACGGCATTGTTGTTGTCGATACGTTGCACAATGAAAAGCCCGTTAAATGCAGTGTCCACATAAAAAGTATTGAATTGGTATCGTGCACCAGTTAGGTAAATGGCAACATCTGTTAAACAAGGCGAAGGTTTACTAACTATCCTTAAATTTGTTCTGTTGATAGTTTGATTTGGATATAATACATTTAATGCTTGTTGCATTGCCAAAGTGCCAACTACTAAGCCATCACATAAATGTCCGTGAAATTTTTCAAGGTCTTTGAGTGAAATAGTTTGTTTGTGGGTTAATCTTCCTTTAGAGAAATCGGTGTCAATAGTTTCAAAAGTAATATGTTTGTTAGAGCTACAAGCTGAAAGAATAATTATTGATACAAAAAGGGAATACCTCATAGTATTTTGAAATAAATATTGATATAGTAAATTCCTGTTAGTAAAAAAGTAATACCAGCCATTATTCTCATTATCTTTTCAATTTTAGTAATGGCTTTGAAATATTTCCCCAGTTTTTCTAGACTAAATGCAATAATAAAGGCGAATAAAACAACGGGTAGACCAGTTCCGATTGAAAATACAATAGGTAAATAAATGCCTGATTTTATAGTCAATGGAATTAACATTCCAAAAAACAATGCTCCACTATAGGGACAAAATGCCAACGCAAATAATGCACCTAAAAGAAATGAACCTAACAATCCTTTATCTTTAAATTTTTCAGATAGTTTTTCAGTAAAATTTCCACCTTTAACAAAATTCAGTTTAATTATATCTAACATTATCAAACCTATAATAAGCAAGATAAAACCAATATACTTTTCGCCATTGCCTTGAAATATTTTAGCGATGTGAAATTTACTTGCACCAAAATATATGATAGCACCTATTATGGTGTAAGAAAACATTTTGCCTAATGTATATAAAACACCATTTAATATTACTTGTCTTTTGCTATTAATTGTTTTAGCAATATAAGCTGTGGCGGTAATATTTGTAGCTAACGGACAAGGTGCAATAGCTGTAAGTAGACCTAAAGCAAAAGCCGTAAGGAGAGGTATATCACTATTTTGTACAATATTCTCTAACCATTCCATCATTTGAAATTCTTTATTTCATTTATCAAGCCCTTTTTAAATTCTTCGGGTTTACTTTTAGCATTCATAAAAGCAAAATCAGTAAGGTCTTTTTTCTTTCCAGTTTTTGGGTTATATAAAAACAATGCCGTTCCTGTGGCTTCGAACTGTTCAGCCATTTTTGCATTTTTTTTATCATCGACATTAACCAAAAAAAAATGAAATGTTTGGATAAGCCTTTAATGCTTCTTTTGTCAAAATTTCTATTTTATTACAAGTCATACAACGATGTTCTGAGTGAAACTGAATAACTTCAATTTTAGCATCAGAAGACAAAGTTGAGTTGTTTTTTGGGATTTGTGCTTCGCAATTATAATTAAGAAGCAACATCATAACAGTTGTAAATAAACAAAAAATGTTTTTAGATTTCATATATAAATTGTTTTATGTTTGTTAAAATTTAATTTACTTACCCAAGTAGTTTGCAAATAATGCTGATTAAACCAGTTATTTTGATTGTCATTTATCCAACCTATAAATAAATAACCAAACTCAATTGCATTATTTTGATTGATATTGTATCCTAATTGTAGAATTGACCAATTTTCGTTAAATTGGAATTTATTTCCTTTTGTTGTATTGAAAAAAAATTCAGTGTATGATAATAGGTAATACTTTTCTGAAAATGAAATTGCACTGCCCAGCAAATAACGTATTCTATGCGAAAATTGAAATTGATGGTTTTTTATATTTTCAATCCATCTTTCGTCAAAGCGTATCCTTTGTTTTATATTAGCTTTGTTTACAGGTAGATTTAAAGTAATTTGTTGAAAAAGACGGTGTTCGTTTCTAGCATTCATTTCAAAAGGTTGTTGCCTTTCATAAACATAGGAATTGGTAAAAGAAAATTGGTCTGTAATTTTGTAAGTTAATCCATTTTCTGCATAGAGATATAAAGCACGAGCGGAGCCTTCTGTTGAAGCATAAGGTTTTATAGATCCAAACCAATAATTATTATACGAAAAACGATTATTTAATTTACCGCTGTGGTCAATAGTTGGAAAGAATCCTGTTATTGTGGTATTTTGTGCAAGTATCTTTTTGACACAAATTATTGAGAATACCACTATCAATATAGGTGTTTTCATTTTCCGTATTTATTAATGATTGCTAATTGCCCTGCGTGATAAGCCGTATGTGAAACAATTCTGCCAAAGGCTTCGGCTTTAGTTTTTGTGCCAAATTCTTTGGTGGTGATAGGGTGTTCCCAATCTTCGTCTGATTGCTTTTCTACGATTGATTTTAGTTTTTCAAAAGATTCTGTGGTATATTTTTTTAAATCTTTTAAATTAGTCCATTCGCCTGTATCCCGTTTTTCGATGACTGTTTTTGCCGTTACTTTGATAGAACTGTCTCCAAAAACATTTTTAGCAAAAAGCAATTCTACATCGCCTATATGACGAATGAGAAAGCCAACAGAATTTTGCGAACTACCAAGTTTCTTTTGCAAATCCGTTTCGGATAAATTATCTAACTGATTGGTAAATCGTGTTCGGGATTCTATCCAAAGTTCAAGCAATAATTGTGTTTTAGTTTTCATAACTTTATCAATATTAAATTGCTTTTAGTTTTAGAAATTAACCAATGTTTTACATTGGGTTCAATTTGATAAAAATCACCATTGCTAATATTTACTTTATGGCCTTTTTCATCTTCATAAACCGTTTCTCCATTTATGCCAAGTAATAGAGCTGGAGTTTTAGTTATATGCTCTTTCAATTCTGCATTTTCAAGCAGTTGAATTGAAATAACTGAACCTTCAGAAGAACCAAAAATCTTCTGGATTTGTAATGGCTTTTCTTGATTGTGAATGTCTAAAAGATTCATAATTGATTTATAATAAAATATTGAACAAAAATCCTGAAAGAATAATGAATACCGTAACTACTCCGAAATAGATTGCTATCAATTTCATTGTCATTACTTTTTTAAGTAAAGTTGCTTCCGGGATAGATAAGCCAACGGTTGCCATCATAAAGGCGATAGCTGTGCCAAGCGGTACGCCTTTGGCTACAAATACTTGTATTACGGGCACTATACCAGCGGCATTGGCATACATCGGTACGGCAAGAACCACAGCAAGCGGAACCGTCCACCACTCTCCACCACCCAGATATTGCCCAAAGAAATTCTCAGGAACATAACCGTGCATGGCTGCTCCAATACCAATACCGATTATCACATACAAAACAACACCTTTTACGATGTCCCAAGCTCCACGGGTAATGTCGGGCAATCGCTCACGAAAACTTAGCTTTTCTTCTTCGTACTCACCTTGTTGCATTTTGTTTGCAAGTATTTTTTTAACCCAATCAGAAAGCATCGGCTCTAAGTTAAATTTGCCTAAAAGCCACCCGCCAATCGTCCCTAATAATATACCTGATGTTGCGTAAATAATAGTGGCTTTTATTCCAAACATTCCAATAAACATTGCTATCGCTACTTCGTTGACCAATGGCGAAGTGATGAGAAATGCAAATGTTACTCCTAATGGAATTCCGCCTTGCACAAACCCAATAAATAAAGGAACCGATGAACAGGAACAAAAAGGTGTGATTGCACCAAAAACGGAAGCAAATAAATATTCTAATCCAAAGAGTTTTTTTCTGTTTAGAAAATTTTTAAGTTTTTCAATGGGTAAATAAGCATTTACAATCCCCATCAAAAACACAATTACAAATAACAAGATAAGAATTTTCAAAGTGTCGTACACAAAGAAATTCAAAGCTGTGCCTAAATGAGTTTCTGCACCTAAACCAAAAACGGAGTAGATGAGCCAATCAGCGAAATGTTGTATCCAGTTGAACATAGTCAATTACGAATTACGAATTATGAATTACGAATTACGAATTACGAATTACGAATTAAGAATCTGTTTTGATAAAACAAACA
>CALEWF010000088.1 GCA_937925455.1 uncultured Flavobacteriales bacterium
CATTTTTTACCAGTAATTCCAATACTTCTTCCGAACAATTACTAGCTGCATACATGATGGGTGTATATCCAATAGTTCCGCTTTCATTTACATTCGCATTATTGGAAATCAAAAGCTTCACCATATCATTATATCCTAAGATGCAAGCCTTGTGTAAAGGAGTAATGCCAACAACATCCGAAGCATTGATATTTGCTTTTGATTTTAATAATAATTCTGCAGATTCGATACTATTATATTCAGCGGCTACATGCAGGGCTGTTATTCCATCCCCTAAATCTAAATTTACAATTTTTGGATTTTTTTTTAAATAGGCTTTTAACTCAGCTACCTGATTGTATTGAACCAAATCTTTTAAAACATCTACCGATTGTGCGGGTAAAAGCTGAATAAGAAATGCTGCAATAAAAAATATTATGTGTTTTTTCATTTGATTGGTTTAAATTTTCATGCCTAAATTATAAAAAATAAAAGTCCAAAAATCAGCACTTTCTTCAATAACCATACTGGTTGATTTTCCAGCACCGTGCCCGGCTTTAGTATCAATTCGAATCAACACCGGATTTTTTCCCCTGTGTTTTTCCTGCAATGTGGCTGCAAATTTAAAGCTGTGGGCAGGTACTACACGGTCATCATGATCGGCCGTCATTATTAAGGTGGCAGGATATTCAACTCCTTCTTTGATATTATGTAATGGAGAATATTTAAGAAGATTAGCAAAATGTAAGGAATCTTCGCTGGAGCCATATTCTACAGCCCATGCATGTCCAATGGTGAATTTATGATATCGCAGCATGTCAAGTACACCTACAGCAGGTACTGCTACTTTAAATAATTCCGGTCGTTGCGTCATTACAGCTCCTACCAATAGGCCTCCGTTAGACCGACCATGAATGGCCAATTTATCAGAAGAAGTATATTTTTCTTTGATTAAATATTCTGCTGCGGCAATAAAATCATCAAATACATTTTGCTTATTAAGTAACATACCTCCTTTGTGCCAGGCTTCACCATATTCACCACCGCCACGAAGATTAGCTACTGCGTAAATTCCGCCATTCTCTAAAAATACCATGTTTGAAATACTGAAGCTTGGCAAAATGCTGATATCAAAACCACCGTAACCATACAAAAGGGTTGGATTATTTCCGTTTTTACGAATCCCTTTTTTATGCACAATAAACATGGGAACTTTCGTTCCATCCTTACTGGTATAAAATACTTGATTTACTTCATAGTCATTGGGGTTTATTTTTACTTCTGCTTTGCGATATTCTGTTGAAGTATTTTTTTCAATGTTATATTCAAAAATGGTAGGAGGATATGCAAATGAAGTAAATAAGTAGTAGGCGGTGTTTTCATATTTTTTTCCACTGAAAGCACTTACGGTTCCCATAGTGGGCAATGTGATATCATATAAATATTTTCCGGTAGCATCGAATACTTTTACTACTGACGAAGCATCTTTTAGGTAGGTTGCAATCCATTTTCCTCCCAAATGATTTACTCCGGTAAGCACATTTTCTGATTCTGGGATGACATCTTTCCATGTATCGCGTTTATCCGCTGATTTTGGATTAATTTCTACTAAACGGTATTTACCGGCTCCAATGTTGGTATACATATATAGCATGTCACCTTCATTATCAACGATGGCACTTTCGTTATCAAAATCATCTACAATTGTAAAGAAAGGCGCATTCATTCCCTTGTTCAAATCTTTTACCTTAATTTTGTTTCCGTAAGTCCCTTTCGATATTGAAAGAATTAAATAGCGTTCATCTTCGGTTACTCCTGCATAGTGCCCATTTAACGGATTTTGTTTGTCTTCATAAATCAACAGGTCTTGTGATTGATTGGTTCCCATTTTATGGTAATAAACCTGCTGAAACTGATTGGATGATTTTAGTTCATCTCCTTTCTTGGGTTCAGGAAACTTGCTGTAAAAGAAACCATCTTTATACCAAGCAATGCCTGAAAATTTTACCCATTTAATCACATCCGGCTGCTCTTTTTTATCAGGCAATGAAATTACTTTAATCGTGTTCCAATCTGAGCCTCCTTCTGAAATGCTGTATGCCGCATATTTGCCATCTCTTGATACACTAAAACTACTAATGGATGTAGTTCCGTCTGCAGAAAATGTATTGGGGTCTAATAAAACCTGCGGTTCATCTTTCAGGCTTTTCATAAAGTACAAAACGCTTTGATTTTGCAAACCATCATTTTTATAATAGAAATAATATCCTCCTTCTTTAAATGGGACAGAATATTTCGGATAATTCCAAATTTCTATTAGACGTTTTTTGATGCTATCTCTGAATGGAATTTTACTTAGATATCCAAAGGTTATTCTATTTTGCGCTTCTACCCATTGTTTTGTTTCATCGCTCATATCATCTTCCAGCCAACGGTAGGGGTCATCAATCACAGTACCAAAATAGTTGTCGTGTACAGTAGTGTCTTTTCTAGTTTTTATATAACTCACTTCAATAGATGGATTAATAGGCTCATTTGATTGGCTTTTTTTAGACCCGCAGGAAAAAATAATCATTCCAATAACAGGAATTGTTATGCAGCAATGTTTCATAGAGTAAACTATTATTTATGCAAAGGTGATAATAATATGGAAATAACTACAAATGCAGGAAACTCTATTAACCAATTTTAACCCCCAAAAAAAAGCCCCGATTAATTCGGGGCTTGTGATTCTATAATTAGTCAATTCTGAGTTTTATATGTTGCGTATTCATTCCATTATCAATTCGGAGAATATAAATTCCTGTTGCTAATGGAGATGCATCTAATCGAATGAAATGCTCACCAGTTGTCTGTATTTGCTTTAAGCTTACAATCTGACCTAAGCTATTAATCAGGCTAATGGTGGATGGTAAATTACTGAACCATTGTACTATGATATCCTGGTCAAGTGGAGCATACCAAGCGGAGAATTGTTGAATATCGGCTTCATTAACTGAAACGTTATTACATGTTCCTGTAACAGTAACCGTAGCAGTGTAAGAGCTATCTGTGCCACAAATATTCGATGCATGTAATGTAACGGTAAAAGCTCCGGTATTATTAAATTGTACGGTAGCTCCTGAAGCATTGGAGGTAGCAGGCGTACCCCCGTTAAAATTCCAGGAAAAAATACTTACATCCGTTGATGCAGATGCATCAAAATCTACCGTTCCATTACATATAATGTTCAAATTACTGTTGGATACACTTACTTGTGGTAGATCTTTTACCCTTATTTCAATCGTACTATTACCCGTACATGAACCTGTTGTACCACTTACATAGTAAGTAGTAGTAGAGCTAGGTGTTGCAATTACACTAGAACCTGTGGTTGAACTTAGGCTGCCTGCCGGACTCCAGGTATAACTGGTAGCTCCGGATGCATTTAGTGTAGTGCTTTGTCCTATGCATATTTCATTGTCTGTTGTTGTAATTGCCACATTGGGTGTTGGATTTACTGTAATGGTTACCTGAGCAGAATCCAACTCACTGCAACCTCCACCAATCACATACATTTTTACTGTTCGTGTACCAGGGGTATTAAAGAACACGGAAGGATTCGGATTACCAGCAACTAAAAATGGGCTTCCTCCTGGAAATACCCAAAGCAGCGTATCTTGATAGGTTGAACCAGTGGCATCAAATGTAATACTTTCACCAGCACAAATGGTTGTGGATGATTGGGTAAATTGAGCTACTACCGGCTGGTTTGTTAAAAATGGATGAATAATCAGAGAAATATTCAAAGGCCACGAACCGGTAGAATTATACCGATACCATTGGTTATCACTTTGTTGTTCCCATACAGGATTAGCAATGGTATTGGGATTTCCATTTGTATTACTTACAATCGAAAGTGAGTCTTTAGGGGTTCCTGTCCAACTGAGGTTGCTTATATCAACACTTACAAAAAATCTTTTGGAAGCAGGCAGGGTAACAGGCGTTGCAAAATCAGCTACTGTATAATAACCGCTGTTAACATCTGCCATGATTTGTCCCATGGTAAGATTGGTGGTTGCAAGTAATGTCCCGGGTTGAGAAGCCGGTCCCGCCGTACCATCATAAATCCTCACGGGTACAACTTTGTTTGGATTGGATGAGTAGGCTATGCCAAATGCAATCAAGCATTGGGTAAGATAAGTATAAGGCAATGCCGATGCATCAAAATACATGGCTTTTTGTTTGTCAATGTAAACATTAGTACCATTTACAAACCCATCAGCACCGCCAGCACCTGTAATGTAGTTTACAAGCCCCCAATTATTGGGTACCGGGAAATTTATTTTTTCGCAACCACCAGCTGCATTCACTTGAATATAATTAGTTTTAACTTCACTGTCTGTTCCATTAGCATTACTTACAGTAAGCGTAACGCTATAAGTTCCGGGGGTATTATAGGTAATGGCTGGAGGATTCTGCCCGTTGAAGGATGCAGGTGTTCCACCCGGAAATGACCAGCTCCAGGTGGTTGGATTGTAGGTTGATTGATCGGTAAATTGTACCTGGCCCCCGGCAGAGATGGTGGTGAAATTTGCGATAAAATCAGCTACCGGCGGATTATTCAGAGTTGTAGAAACACATTGCATGGCTTGAGCTGCATTTATTCTACCGGCACCTAATTGTCCAATATAACCCGGGTTTTGAGCATTGATATTGGTTGAAGTACTAAGTAAACAGTTAATTAAGTCCGCTCTGGGCATACTGGGATTTAATGACCACATAAGCCCTGCCAACCCTGCAACCATCGGCGATGCCATGGATGTACCAGATTTGTTTCCATAGTTGTTTCCAACTATAGTACTGTAAATATTATTACCTGGAGCAGATATATCTATCCAACTTCCATAATTTGAAAAGCTGGCTTTGGCATCGTTGGAAGATGTAGCAGCTACTGATATTACATTATTGAATGCTGCCGGATAAAATTGTGAACTAACGTTATCATTTCCTGCTGCTGCGATAATAATACAACCTTTATTCCATGCATAATTTATCACGTTTTGGCCGGTGGTAGAGTATGAGGGTCCTCCCCATGAACAATTAATTATATGCGCTCCGGAATTGGCAGCATATACAATACCATCATAACCATTTGTAACAGATGTTGGAGAACTGGTAGCTTTTACACACATTAATTTACAGCTAAAACCTATAGAAGCAACGCCAATCCCATTGTTACTTCGGGCAGAGGCAATTCCGGCTACATGCGTTCCATGGTCATATTGTGTTGTTGGAGGATTAGGATTGTTGTCATTACTTCCCACATCATATCCATTAATATCATCCACGTACCCATTGTTATCATCATCAATACCATTGTTTGGTATTTCTCCGGGGTTTACCCAAAGGTTGGGAGCAAGATCAGCATGTGTGCGTTCTACGGCATCATCCACAATGGCAATAACAATGTTTGATCCGGTTGAAAAATAATTCCAAGCGGTTTGGGCTCCAATAATATTTAATCCCCATTGCGATGAAAAATTCG
Source organism: uncultured Flavobacteriales bacterium (assembly GCA_937925455.1). GTDB lineage: Bacteria > Bacteroidota > Bacteroidia > CAIKAF01 > CAIKAF01 > BA4. The sequence continues at coordinate 5,507 of CALEWF010000088.1, forward strand.
GGTCGTTGGGAGTTAAGCAATGTTTATCTAATGGTACTTTTTCCGCATAATCAACTCCCGGATGTGATTGAAGTTTCTTGATGATTGTTTCTACTTGCATGAAGTCGCTAAACTCCAGCAGATAGGTTCGTTCCAGATTAACATCTCCTTTGGCTGCAAAGAATGGACGACTGAGCCGTGTGATGTTGAATTCTTTGGTGATTTCATGTAACAAAGGAAGATGGCTGAATGGAATATTTCGGGGGTCTTCGTTTAAATCGGAGATTACCCGATATTCGTTTTTGATTTTAAACCAGATTTTTCCGTCTTGGTAGTGTGGATGAAATTTTTGTGCTGAAACCCCCAAAAGGCATCCCATCCATGTCATGGTAATAAGTAGAAGTTTTTTCATATTCGTAAATAATTTAAAAACTAATTTAAAAAAATATCAAAAAAAACAAGTCGTATTTCAAAAATGAAAATTGCTACATTTTAATACATAAAACCTTTAAAACAATAAAATTAAATAAAAAACACGGTATAAAGTCAATCAATTTAAACCCCAAATTGGCATTAGAGTATTGAAATTATTTTAGGCTGCTTTGTGCGGCTGTCCGTTACAAGTCCTCGGGGCTCAGCCACACATGGCATCGGGGTAGCGGTGTCTTCGTACCCTCAGCCCCGCTACCCCGTGCCCTGCGGGCTTCGCCCCTGCGGGCTTTCCACTTCCATCCGCAGCAGACCGCCCCGCAGGGGCGGTTAATTTGGAAATGAATCAATTCGAAGATGTGTTGATTTGAAGATGAGAGGATTTGAAGATGATACGGTTTTAGCGTCATTG
>CALEWF010000089.1 GCA_937925455.1 uncultured Flavobacteriales bacterium
AAAAAGAATAATATGATGGCTATGATGAAATGTATCCGAATAATTGGTTTGCTGAAATTGGAAGCTGTATGAAAAAGAAATAGCAAGGAATAGACAGACATGAATGAAAGATAGGTAGGGTGAATGTGAATTAGCTGATTGATTTCATTTCGGTACCTGAAAATAAAATCATGCTGTTCGATGGCTGTGATTTTAAATCCGAACAATAAAAAATAAATACTTGTAGCTATGGCTAATGCTGCCATGCTGTATGTTAATATTTGATGAAATAAGATAAGACGAAGGGTGGGTACATTTTTATTTAAAAAAATTATACATAGTGGGAAAACCCAAAAGCTATGTGCTTTTTCTACTGCAAACCAGTCTGTTTTATTTTGGCTTACCCAAGCCTGAATAAGTAGCAAGAAAAAAGGAGAAGCTAATAACAAGCCCCAGAAAATTTTTTCTTCATCGGTATTTTTTAAATCCAATAGAAACAACGAAAGTACACCCCAACATGCAATAACATAGGTTACCCATTGCTGGGGAATAACAGGTGTTGCAGCTAATAAATACGTTAATATCTGATGAATGTTGATTATAAACTGCATGTTATACCGGCATGTTTTTCTAAAAATGCTGCCATTTCCTGATGAAAACGCTGACGATTAAATTTTAACGCCTGTTGCCTGATTTTATGTGGGTCAAACTGAGTTTGTTGGTTTTCAAAACGGTAAACCGCATCCACAATGCTTTTTACGGTTTGGTGGTGAAAGAAAATTCCGTTGGTTTCATCCTGTACAGTTTCCAGTACCCCGCCATCCCCAAAGGCAATCACCGGTGTGCCACAAGCCATGGCTTCCACCGGGGTAATACCAAAATCTTCTTCGGCTGCAAAAACAAAAGCTTTGGCGCGTTGCAAGAAATATCGAAGCACTTGATTCGTATCGTACTTTATCATTTCTATATTGTGACTTGAAACGTTTTTGATTTTTTTCCATGCAGGACCATCGCCAATAATAATCAATTTTTTATCCGGCATTTCTGAAAATGCTTTGGCAATAAGGTCTATGCGTTTATAGGGAACTAACCGGGAGGCTGTAACATAAAATGCTTCTTTTTGTTCCACAGGTATAAAAAAATCTGTATTTACCGGTGGATAAATGACTGTGGAATCTCTATGATAATTTCTTTTGATACGATTTTGAATATATTTTGAATTTGCGATAAAATAATCAACATCCGACGATGTGGCAAAATCCCAATTGCGGATATTTCGCATCAGGAGTTTGGCTGCTAATCGCTTCCAGCCTTTGTTTAGCCCATGATCATTGATGTATTGCTGTTGCATGTCCCAAATATAGCGCATGGGGGTATGGCAATAGGAAACGTGTATTTGTCCCGGATGTTTATGTACACTCTTGGCTACTGAATGTGAAGATGAAATAATTACATCAAATCCGCGGGTACTTAGTGAGCGTATAGCTGTGGGAAATAACGGAAAAAAATATTTATAACTTTCTTTAATGCCTGGAATTAGTTGTAAAAATGAGGTTTGTGTTTTTTTGCCAAAAATAAATTCTTCCCGGTCTTCGTCCGATAAAAAATCCATCAAGGTAAATAGGGTGGTATCTTGGTTACGCAATAAATACAAAATCTCACGGAGTACTTTTTCCGAGCCACCTACGGTTATCAGCCAATCATGTATTACTGCAATACGCATGCTATATTTCTCATGCTAAAAATACAAGTATAAATCACAATTTCCGCAAGGTACGCCATAATTCAGCCCCTTGAACCGCCATGGTAAATTTTTGAATGGGAGTTGGGGATTGAGTGTTTGATGAATGGTGTGTATTGATACATTCTGCCAGTGCTGCTGCAGCATGGGGGGTGTTAATTTCAAAAAAATCTGCCCGACCTGTGTATAATTCCCGGTGAACGGGAATGTTAGAAACAAGTGCCGGGCAACCATGTTGTATGGCTTCCAATACTGGCAGGTTGCATCCTTCATACATGGATGCACTCAATAAAAGTGATGCTTTGCTGTAAAGCAGGCTAAGCTCTTCTTCCGAAATGTTAGATAAAATATAAATTCGTGGATGTGATTTTAATTCGCGAATTAGGTCTTTATCAGAACGGAAGTTAGATGATATTCCACCCACAATTATCCAATTCCAGTCATCTGAGCAACGAAGAAAGGCATCCAACATCAATCGGTAATTTTTTCGGGGTTGAATGGTCCCTACCGAAAGCATTAGTTTTTCTCTGGGGCTTGTATTGGTTACTATTTCAGCCGTATTGTATATTATCTGAATTTTAGAAGATGAAACCTTAAAGCTATGACATAGCTCTTCAGCTATGGTTTCACTTACTGTGAGAATAAGAGCAGCTTTTTTTGCAATTTTTGGAATGAGCCAGCTGTAATAAGCTACAAATACCGGATGAAATGTACGCGGATGGGCTCGAAAGGCCAAATCGTGTATAGTAATAACTTGTGGCGTGTAACTTATCGGAGCTGTATTGCAAAAATTTATTAGCAGTGGATGCTTTTGTTTTTTTAAGTAGGCCGGAAGTGCCCATTGTTCCCAGGCGTGTCCCATAAATTTGCCAATTTTTATAACATTCCAGTCAGTGGCATCTGTTGAGTTTGAAGGTGTGATAATTTTAATTTCTTTACTCTGGTGAATCAAATATCTACTGAATCTCCGGGCATATTGTTGTACTCCGGTGATGGGCTGGCTGAGGAAACGTCCGTTAATATGTATTACCATAAGAACGGAAATATGGCTTTACGTTGTTTTGGATAATCGGGGAACTTTTCTTTGTACCACTTGTGGTGAGCAAGAGCTCGGGGAACTAAGTTAGCAAATGTCCAAACAAAAAATACTAAGCCTGGTATACTCCAAGTTAGAATGGCAAAGCCCAGCCACTCGATAATTTCACCAAATAAATTCGGGCAACTGATGTATTCAAATAACCACCCACGCGGAATCTTATAGTCATTTTCACCGGGCTTTCGTAAATTTATTAATCGTGTATCTGCGATCCAGTTAATGGCCATGCCGGAAAAAAATACTAAAACCCCCACAGTAAAACGTGGGTCATACAACCATGCAAGGGGGTAATTAGAAAACCAAGTAAAATGCATCCCAAGCAATGATCCGTTCATAATATTAAATCCAATTGCCATAAGTGCAATCACCAGTGGCATTTTTTTTCCGTAAGTGCGTATGCGTAACGGGAAAATAAAACTCCGATTCAGGTAATGCAACGTAAAAAGTGAAACCATAATCCACGATGGCAACGAAAGTTGAAATTCAATTTGAGTGAAATAACCATACAATACAAGCAATACAGTAAATTCCATAATGAACCATCCCAACTTATTATCAATCATCGGTCCCCAGCCTTCACGGGTATGCCTGCCATACGGTGCAGTTTTAAACAACAGAAAAAAGAAAGTAATAATCCCAAGACTCATCCATATCAGGGCAATCCAGAGATAGTATTCGTAAATCAATAATGCTTTCATAGCTTAAATATATCCGTTTTGTTTAAACCATTGCATGGTATCGTTCACGGTTTGTTGAAGCGGCCGGGGTGAATACTCAAGTTCACGTTTAGCTTTTTCAGAGCTTATTTTCGTATTACCATGCCGAAGAATATGCAATGTTTCATAGCTAAACAATGGGTCTTTTCCAGTAACGAATGCAACTAATTTTACAAACGGCAGGATGGCGTACGCCACCCAAAAAGGAAGCATGATAGCTTTTCGTTTTTTTCCGGTAGCCGTGTTTACCATGTGAATCATTTCACGCATGGTGATGTATTTACCTGACATTAAGTAGCATTCTCCTGCACGCCCTTTATCCAATGCTTGAATGATAGCTGAGGCCACATCCCGATTATCCGCAAAATCAAATCCTCCTTGAAATATGGCTGGTACTCTGCCTTTGTAAATATCAATGAATGCTTGTCCCTGTAGTGATGGTTTATGATCTGGTGGACCAATCAACGAAGTGGGATTGATAACCACCACTTCTAATCCCTTGCTTACATAACTCAGGGCAAGCTGTTGGCTGTCGCGTTTCGACCTATCATAAGCAAATGCATCCTCATGAGCCAGTTCTCTGGTTTCATCAAGCACTTCATCCAAGGGCTCGGGATGAAAGGCATGAATGGAAGATATGTGAATAAATCGCTTAACACCACATTTCACTGCAGTATCAAGTATCAGCCGAGTACCTTCTACATTGGTTTGATAAACTTTGCCGTCCGGATCGCCATGCAGCGAAATAACGGCGGCGCAATGTATCACCGCATCACAACCATCTACTAATTTTTCTATCACCTCAGGCTCCATCAACGAACCCTGTACATAAGTAGCTTGAATACCCTCTAATGCACGTTTATCTTTATGTATTAAAAGCTTCAGCGTTTCGCCCCGTTTTTCTAATTGTCGCGTTATTTCTGAACCTAAGTGTCCAGAAGCTCCGGTAATGGCTATTTTCATCAATAAATAAGGTATTTATCAAATTTCAAACCTAACCAAAATTTTTCCCATTTACCTTCAATTTGCCTGTCTTTTTTTTTTGTATGGCTGCTTTAAGCGGCTGTCCGTTACAAGTCCTCGGGGCTTAGCCACACATGGCATCGGGGTAGCGGTGTCTTCGTGCCCTCAGCCCCGCTACCCCGTGCCCTGCGGGCTTCGCCCCTGCGGGCTTTCCACTTCCATCCGCAGCAGACCACCCTATGAGGCTGATTGCCCCTTATATGAATGAAACTTAAATCCGCAGTTAACTCATCGCACCACAATTTTAATCGTATGTCTCTTAAAAGTGTTAACTTTGCAAACCTTTTAGTCTATTCTATGATTCAAACTGATATCTGCATTGTAGGAGCCGGACCTGTCGGGCTCTTTGCAGTATTCGAAGCCGGCTTGCTGAAAATGCGTTGTCATTTGGTAGATGCATTGCCACAAGTAGGTGGGCAGCTTTCTGAAATTTATCCCAAAAAACCGATATACGATATCCCCGGTTATCCGGAAATTTTAGCCGGCGATTTAATTACCAACCTGATGAAACAAATTGAACCGTTCAAACCTACGTTTACCTTGGGAGAACGAGTTGATTCATTCGTTCGTAATGAAGATGGAACCATGCTAATTACCACCAACCAAGGCACAAAAATTTTATGCAAAGTATTGGTGATAGCTGCAGGTTTGGGTTGCTTTGAGCCTCGTAAACCAGAAGTGAAAGACTTGGAAAAATTTGAAGGGAAAGGCATTAGTTACATGATTTTAGATCCTGAAAAATATCGGGGCAAGCGGGTAGTATTGGCCGGTGGCGGAGATTCTGCCTTAGATTGGGCCATTCATTTATCTGATATTTGCGGAGAATTATCGTTGGTGCATCGCAGCGAAACATTTCGCGGTGCGCCTGATTCTGCTGCTAAAGTTTTTGAATTAGCTAAAAACGGCAAGATCAATCTTCTTTTAAATTCAAATATTACCGCCGTTAGTGGAAATGGTCATTTAGAATCTGTAACAATTACCAATAATCAGCAGGAAAGTACCCAGCTTTTTGTTGATAATTTTATTCCTTTGTTTGGTTTAACTCCCAAACTTGGCCCAATTGCCCATTGGGGCTTGAATATTGACAAAAACGCAATCGTGGTGAATGTAGAAGACTATTCTACCAATATCCCAGCAGTATATGCCATTGGGGATATAAATACCTATCCCGGCAAATTAAAATTGATTCTTTGCGGATTTCATGAAGCTGCCCTCATGGCTCAAAGTGCTTTCCGTTATGTTTATCCTGACCAGAAATTGAGTTTTAAATACACTACCGTAAACGGGGTAAATGCCTTTTGATGAAAGACCTGATTGAAATTACCATTATCGGCACAGACGGAAAATCAAATACCTTACAAATTCCAACAGGTATTTCTCTTAGTTTAATGGAAGTTTTAAAAGCAGAGGGATATCCGATTTTGGCCACTTGTGGCGGCATGGCCCTTTGTGCTACTTGCCATGTGCAAGTTATTAAGGGCTACGAAAAATTACATCAACCCGAAGACCAAGAATGGGCTATGCTTGATACATTGCCCAATTATACACCGCAAAGCCGCTTGTCGTGCCAGCTTAAAATTGATGAATCCATGAATGGAATGGAATTTCGCGTGATGGGCGAAGACAATGTGTAGGCAATAATTTACTACTACCTATCGTTTTTTTACAAAATACTATCACAATATTTCATAAAGTAATTGTAATCACTATTTTTGAGGTGAAACATAAACCTATGAATAGCAAACATCTACTTGTATTTACGCTGGGTATTTTGATGATATTAGGTTGGACGTCTTGCTCTAAAACTACCATTTACACCGGAAGTAGTCAAACTGGTGTGTTTTATAATAGATTAGCCTTGGGTATTCCCGGAGCCGGTAATTCGGGTTATAGCCCAAAGCGCAGATATAGAGATGGGAAGCAAATTGTTCCATTGCCTATTTATCATACAGTGGGAGGCTCATTTCTGATGGGAATTGATAAAAACATTCAATACAGATACCCCGGTGGCGGTATTCATTACGACCTACGGATTACGGCGGCTAAATGGAGTAACGAGGGGACGTTTTCTATCAATTTTCCACTCACGGTGGCTATAACTTATCATAACGATTTTGTACAATATCCCAACCCTGCATTGAAGCCGCCAAAGAAAATAAACTTTAGTGCAGAAGTCCCCATTAACTTTACTTTTAATTTCGGGCATGGCACTACTCCTAAATCGCTTCAGAATTTTGGTGGATTCTTTGGAGTAGGGTATGCTTTTGCTTACTTACCCAGCGGACGCACCGGTATATTTATTTTTCCACAGGGTACAACCTACAATTTGCCCATAGGCCATGGACCGCATGGTCGTGTAGGTATTCGCTTTAGAACCGGTTCTCTGTCATGGCAGGTCTTTGGAAGTTTTATGTATAATATTTATACTCCCTCTCATTTAGCTGGCGTTGGTTTGGGGCTTACTTTTGGTAAATAAAATCCAAACGAAAACAATTGATTGAATACAGTTTTATCAGCTTACAAATTTCATTCAAAACTAAGCGTATTAGCGGCTTGTCGCTTTGCGTAGGCGGCGATTTTTAGCACTAAACTTCATTAGATGCACAAAGCTTAAATCCGCAATCTCCGCTTTTGTATAAAAACATATGACATAGTCTGTGCTTTTTTTTATCATAATTTTGTCTCTTTAAATGATTTTACTACAAAATATATCAAAGGAATAAAAATTAGTCCTAATGTTACTGGCAAAAACCCAATTCCAAGTCCTACTGCTTGTCCTTTTGCATATTGAATTGTCTTGAGTACAATTAGTCCGAAAATGATAACAATAATGAACTTCAAATATCTAATCAGTTTTGTTGCATTTTTGTATTGTCTTAGTGCGTTGTCTTGCGTTATGTTAGTCGGATAATTAAAAACGTGAGGAAACTTATTCAAAATTGTCAGCCCTATGAATAGAACTGTTGCAATAAGAGGCAAGGTCAAAATTGTTACCTTTCCACCAAACTCGTCCGCTTGTCCTGCTCCGTTATAATGGATGGGAATTGTATCGGGTAAGTTTATATAGTTTATGATTGTCAAAACCCAAATTGCAAGAATTGAAGTCCAACCAAGAATTTCAAGTGTCTTGTCAAATGTCGTAAGCTCTAATTTTAATTTAGGTCTTTCACCCATTGATTATGTTTTTACTCATTGTCGTCTTTTAGCATAAACGGTAACCTTTCTGTTTCCAATTTTTTTAGTGTACATTATACACTATCTGATACAAATTATAGAGCAACAAATAATCCAGTCCATTAAACATAGTGCCCTGCTGGTCTTTGGATCCATTGCGATAATTGGGATGAAACCAGCGGTTTTCACCACTCCATCCGGGGGTGTTGGTACAACTACTTGTCATAAAACAAGGTCCTTGGCTGGGGGCATTATGTAGCATTTCATCAAACAGGGGTTGATAAGTAGTGAGATTACGCTTTCTAAATAAGGCATCTACTAAAAGATAAATTTCCATGTTGGCTCCTTCACACCACTGGGTAAAGCGGCTATACGAAGGGTATCCAATCACACTACACAGGGCTAATTGCATGCCCATGTTTACTTCCGTTTGTGTTGGATTATTTTTTTCATAGGGAATTTGCATCAAGGCAGACCAAATGGGTCTGCTATTGATAATTGTCCCCCAGTTATGATAATTTTTTCCGGTAATGATTTTTCCGATTCGAGCAATGGCAAAGGCATATCCGGTGGCTGAATAACCAATGGGAACCCGGTTCCCGTTAGGATCTAAAATTTGCCATTCAGTATTTCTGAAATAACTGATGATTTGATGGCATTTGGTTTTTATTTTTTCTTTTATGGCTATACCATCCAGCGAAGAAGTCGAAGTATCCGGGAGTAACTGATTCGAAATTGCCGCAGCCCAAAGTATGTATATGGCCTGGTCCTGACTCATCATATTACCATCTTCTATGCCGGTTCGGCATACTTTGCCTGATTTAACGCAGTTCATTCCAGGTAATTTGGCAGCCATTTCCATGGGTACATCGTCTCTCAATAAAAATCCGTCTTCCCGAGGTTCTTGTCCATATTTTAGTTTAGACGCTTTGTCCAAACGAGTTAATGCATGCCACGCCATGGATAATTCATCCCGCAATAGCGATACATTTTTTTGTTGTTTCCATAGGATATAATATTCTGTACAAAGCCATGCGGCATAGAATGCCCAATGCACAGTGCCGTCCATCCATTCGGCTAATCCATTTTTGTTAGGTACCATTCCATTACCTTTACATAAAGTTTGCATGTGCCATGCATTGTCGCAATTCATAGTAGGCCATATCCTAGCTGCGGGTAGGCATCCTCCTTCGCTCGTATCAACTACCAAAAAATGGGTGTATAATCGTTCTTTATACAGAATTGCCTTTTCGCCGGGAGTTTGTGAGACTAATTTCCCAAGCAATAGCATATACCAAAGTAAAAATAGATAACGCATGATAATATCTGTTCACAAAATAGGGAATAAATGGCAAAAAGTAAAAAGTAAAATGGGTTTGAAAACACTATCAATAAAATTTCACTGATGTCCGATATAAATTTTAATCTGCATGTTTCAATAGATTTTTTATTATCAGGCTGCCTATGGGGCTGTTCGTTACAAGTCCTCGGGGCTCAGCCACACAGGGCATCGGGGTAGCGGTGTCTTCGTGCCCTCAGCCCCGCTACCCCGTGCCCTGTGGGCTTCGCCCCTCCGGGCTTTCCACTTCCATCCCCGGCAGATTTGAAGATGAGTTGATTTGAAGATGAGTTGATTTGAATATGAGAGGATTTGAAGATGTATTAACCCAAATTATTCATTAGAAATTTTACGTAGGCATCCAGAAAAACAAAAACCTACGTAGCCACTGTTACATAAATAACCATAGATAGCACAGAGCAATACAGTATTTTTTTTACT
>CALEWF010000090.1 GCA_937925455.1 uncultured Flavobacteriales bacterium
CCGAAAAAAAGACACCAAAAACCCCCCCGCTAATACCAAACTAATGACAATAAGAATATAAATTACACTCATATAACTTTACTTTTAATAATCAAACACAAAGGTTGAGAGGTTGCAACATAAAAAACATGATAATTGTCATAGTTTTTATTTTTTTTTAAACCAATGATATTTTAAACTAATGATGCTTAAAGCTTCAACTTTCTTGCAAACCAAGAGGTAAGTAAAACCGTAAACGCAATAACACTCACAGAGCTAATCGGCATAAGAATAGCAGCAATTACAGGCTCTAATACACTTCGTACTGCAAATGATAATCCAATTACATTGTAAGTAAACGATATTATGAAAGAATATCTCACTGTATCCATGCTTTTAACTGCTTGTTGCATCAACGCATCTAATTTTACCAAACTGTCTGTTCGTAGCATGCCATCACAGGCTGGGAAGAAGGTTCCGTTTTTGCCGGTTACAGCAAATCCCACATTACTTTGCTTTAAGGCACCGGCATCGTTTAATCCATCACCCAACATCATTACATGATGTCCTTTATGTTGCAATTGTTGAATATATTGCAATTTCATCTCAGGGGTTTGCCTAAACTTAAGAGGCGTATCACTTCCAAACAATTCCTCTAAGTTTTTTCTTTCACCATCATTATCACCCGATAAAATATGAATTTGATAACGTTGCTTCAGGCGGCTCACCAATTCTTTTAGTCCTTCTCGATAAACATTTTGTATTCGAAATCTTCCTTTATACAATCCATTAACAGAAATATGTACATCAGAAGCTGTAAAGTCAACGTCTTCTTGCTGTATTTGTCCGGTTGTAAATACATATGATCCAATTTTTACTCCTTTACATTCTAACCCTTTACCTGAATGTTCAATCACCTCCGGATGTGGATAGATTGCTTGCACATTCAAAAACTTTTCAATGCTTTTACTTAATGGATGAGTAGATGATTGCACAGCTGCTTTTATAATCTTCAATTCTTCATTGCTTAGTGCGTCCCCTTCATATACAACTTTACCGGATTCCGGATGAGTAATTGTTCCGGTTTTATCAAATACAATTACATCAATTTTTGCCATCTCTTCTATGATGTCAGCATTTTTTAAATAGAGATGATTTCGTCCCATAATTCGTAGCGAATTACCAAACGTAAATGGCACCGTAAGAGCTAAAGCACAAGGACAAGTGATAATCAATACAGCAGTAAATGCATTCAATGCTTTTGAAGAATCAACCCATATCCAATAACCAGCCGCACTTAAGGCAATTATTAATACAATTAAGGTAAAATATTTACTTACTTTGTTTGTTCTAGAAGAAAGACGCAAAGAAGTATCTTTTTTAAATACATCATGATTCCACAAGGAAGTAAGGTAGCTTTGCGAAACTGTTTTCAGTAATTGTAACCGAATAATTCCTCCAGTTTGTTTGCCTCCGGCAAAGAGTTTTTCTCCCGATTTTTTAAACACAGGCTGTGATTCACCAGTAACAAAGCTGTAATCTACGTATGCATGGCCATCCAATAAAATTGCATCAGCAGGTATGAGTTCATTATTTCTTACTAAAATGATATCTCCTTCTTTTAGGGAGTCTATCGTACATGAAACTTCCTTGTTATTCTCAATTCGTGTAACAGAAAGCGGGAAATAAGACTTATAATCCCGTTCAAAAGAAAGCGCTTTGTAAGATTGGTTTTGAAACCATTTCCCAATGAGAAGAAAGAACACCAAGCCAGCCAAGGCATCCATAAAACCGGCTCCTGTACCTGAAATTATTTCATAACTGCTTCTAATAAACATTACAACAATACCCAACGACAAAGGCACATCAATATTCACAATGCGCTGTTTCAAACCGGTAAATGCCGAAATAAAATATCCAGAACCACTGTACAATAAAACGGGCAAAGACAATATCAAATTCAGGTATCCGAAAAAAGGGCGAAATCCGGGATCAATCACATCATCCAAATGAAAATACTCCGGAAAACTAAATAGCATGATGTTACCAAAACAAAATCCTGCTACCGCTATCTTGTAGATAAAGCTTCGGTCTGTCTGAATTTTCTTATTGCTGGTTTGCTCCAAAGTAATTTCAGGCTCATACCCCACACTGCTAATTAGCTCAACCAGTTTTTTCAAACTAATAAGGCTTGAGTCATATGTAAATGAAGCCGTTTTTTTCAAAAAATTCACCTCACTGCGTATCACTCCCGGTTCTAACTTGTGTAAGTTTTCGAGCAACCAGATGCATGAAGTACAGTGTATAGCAGGAATATAAAAACTAATCTTACATATTTTACCATCCGAAAAATCTATTAGTTTCTCAATAACTTCATGATTATCCAAATAATCAAACCGATGTTTGAAATCTCTGGTTTTTATAGTAATACCAGGGTTATTTTCAAAATCATAATAGGTACACATCCCGTTTTGATCCAGCAGTTCAAACACAGTTTTACAGCCTTCACAGCAAAAGGGCTTATTTTGATAAACAAGAGTCGTTCCTTTATTGCAAGCATCACCGCAATGATAACAGGATAATTGTTTGGCTTGTTCTAAGGTAATTTTGGGTATATCTGACACGGTACTCATAGATTATTACAAAGGTGAGGCGATGTTTTTTTGAAAAACATGACAAATGTCATTTTCCCATTCGTCATATTTTTTTTGTAATTTTTAGAATATTAAATAACTTTACATCACATTTGTATCAACCTTCATGAAACGATTTGCTGAAAAAAACTTATGTGAAAATTGTCCTTCCCGCGGACAATCTGTATTTCATAATTATCCCAAAGAACAATTAGCTGAAGTTGATAGAGATAAGTCTTGTTTTTTAATGAAGCGGGGAGAAATTGTCTTTAATGAAGGAAATATGCCTCACGGCATTTATTGCATTAAAAAAGGTAAAATAAAAATATATAAAACCGGTAACGAAGGAAAAGATCAGATCATACGCTTTGCCAAAGAAGGAGATGTAATAGGTTATCGTGCTTTATTAAGTGGCGAAAAGTATTCATCATCGGCTAGTTGCTTGGAAGAAACCGAAGTTTGTTTTATCCCCAAAACAGCTCTTTTATCAATGTTTTCAGGGCATTCCTGCCTGGCAATGAACTTAATGAAAGTAGCCTGTCATGAATTAGGCGAAGCCTCGAAAATTATTACCAATCTGGCTCAAAAATCAACCAGGGAACGATTGGCTGAAATTATCCTTGTTTTAAAAGAAAATTTTGGTTTGGATAAAGATGGTGCCATTGATGTAAACCTTACCCGTGAAGAATTAGCTAATATGGTTGGTACAGCTACCGAGTCTGTTATACGCCTTATAAGTGATTTTAAAGACGAAGGATTAATTGAACTTCAAGGCAAGAAAATCATCCCCAAAAATATCTCTGCTTTAATAAAAACAGGAAAAATCGTTGAAGCATAAGTACACCACCCATCTACCTTCCCAAAAATCATATTTTTACATGACAAACATCATTTTTTTTGCATGATGTTGAATTTAGTTTTGTTCTATAATTTGGGTTTTGGACTTTAATTATAATACATTTTGCAAAAAACCATGTAATGGAATTGGTCAGCTTTTGGAGTTGACACCGGCTGCACTATTAGAAGAAATTAGCCGCAGTGTTCAATTTCAACAGTTAGATTTCAACCAGGTGTTATTTCATGAAGGGCAGGAAGCTGATGGCATTTATACCATTTGCTATGGATCATTTAAATTGGTTAAAAATGCCGGTAAATTGAAAGAACAAATTGTATTGCTTTCAGCTCCAAGAGAAATGATGGGAATTCCATCCATTTTCAATGAAGAAAAATTTCAATATACTGCTATTGCCATGGAAGCTTCACAGGTATGTTATATGCCTAGAAAATTTGTTATGAAATTAATTGAAGCTAATCCACAGGTTCTCATCACCCTGATGCGAACTGTAAACAAAATCATCGAAGAAATAGAAAACCATACCACACTTGTAATGGCTGATGATTCGGAAACCATTGTATTAAAAACCATGCAGGAGTTAAAAAGCAAGTTTGGTACTGATGATGAAGGCTTTGTACGCATACATCTACCTGTAAAAGATTTGGCTAACTACTTATGTATGAGTAAAACCAATCTATACAGGGTACTAAACAATTTGCGTGAACGTGCTATTCTACAATATGGTGTAGATCGTTACCGCTTATACAATCATCATTAATCATTCACTTGCAGAGATTTATTAGCTTTGCAGCATGATTGCCGTAATTACTGGTGCCACCAAAGGAATTGGTAAAGCCATTGCTGAACGCTTTGCAGCTGCTGGTTTTGACTTAATAATAACTGCCCGCACTCATAGTGATTTAATCTTGTTAAAAAAAAAGCTGGAAAATGATTATTTGATAGATGTAAACATTCGGCGAGCAGATTTTTCGCGTAAATCAGATGTATTGTTATTTGCAGAATATGTAAAAAAACATACATCGTCTATTGATGTTTTGGTAAATAATGTGGGTCAATATTACACAGGCAAGCTTCTAGAAACATCAGCCGATCAACTGGCTGAAGCCTTGCAAATTAATTTGTTGGCTGCACATTATTTAACCAGCGTACTTGCACCCGGAATGAAAGCACGAAAAAAGGGCCATATCTTCAATATTGCCAGCATTTTGGCCAAACAATACCGGGAAGATGCAGCCAGTTACACCATTACCAAACATGCCTTACTGGCTTGGAATAAATTGTTGTTTGAAGAAATGCGTCAACATCAGGTTAAAGTAACGGCGGTAATTCCGGGAGCTACCTACTCTGATTCATGGAAGGGGATGAATATTGACTTTTCAAAACTTATCCAACCAGAAGATATCGCAGAATCCATCTATCAATGTTTTAATTTATCAAGTCATGCAGTAATGGTAGAGCTAATGATTGAAACCTTGAATAAAAACTTTGAATAAACATGGGTAAAAATAAACTGAAGCGATTTACAGAAAACACTACATTTCCCCATGTATTTCAACCACCGTTTGATGAATTAGTAAATCAAGGATTTGAATATCGTGGACGGTGGCATGAATTCTTCAAAAATCAACACACCATTACCTTAGAACTTGGGTGCGGCAAAGGAGAATACACTGTTGGATTGGCAAAAATGCATCCTGAAAGAAACTACATTGGCCTAGATATTAAAGGTGCCCGATTTTGGAAAGGAGCTAAGCATGCTCAGGAAGAAGCATTGAAAAATGTAGCATTTGTCCGTACTCGGATTGATCAAATAAATTACTTTTTTGATACAACAGATAGAGTCAATGAAATTTGGATAACTTTCCCAGATCCACAACCCCGAGAATCAAAAGAAAAGAAAAGGCTCACTTCTCCCCCGTTTTTAGAACGTTACAGAAAATTTGCAAATCCTGAAACTATCGTACATCTGAAAACAGATAGCGTAGAATTATTCAATTATACGCTTGATGTTATTCAATCACAATCTTTACCAATACATATGATGAGTCGTGATCTGTATCATGATTTTCCGAATGATCCAATATTGGGAATAAGAACTTTTTATGAAACAATGTGGTTAAAACAAGGAAAAAAAATTCATTACATACAATTTAGTTTAAAATGAATCGCGATTTTTTTTCACAGGTTTACGAAGTTGTAAAGTTGATTCCCGAAGGACGAGTTACCACATATGGAGCTATTGCCCGCTATTTGGGAACTGCTCGTTCTTCAAGAATGGTGGGGTGGGCCATGAATCAATCGCATAAATTAGGATTACAAATACCAGCTCATCGTGTGGTAAATAGAATCGGGCTGCTTACCGGGAAGAATCATTTTACAACCCCCACTGCCATGCAAGAAGCATTAGAAAAAGAAGGAGTAACCATTATAAATGATATGATTGTTAATTTCAATCAACATTTTTGGGACCCTGCTGTTGAACTAAAGTTATAAAAGAATTATGCCATGAACAAAGAACAAATTATTGATATACTGAAACAGGTTATTGACCCTCAGCTAAAAAAAGACCTGGTAACCTTGGGACATGTATTGCGGATAGATATTATCGGTAATAAACTGGTATTGGATATCGCCGTAAGTAACCCAGCCATGCATGTAAAAAAGAAATTGGATGAGCTTATACGCGAAGCTTTAAAAAACGGAATTCAGCAAGAATTTGAATTAGACCTTCATCTCATTGTAAATGTAACCAGCAAAAGAGGGGAAAACCGGAAAATATTACCCGGTGTTAAAAACATTATTGCCATTGCCTCCGGAAAAGGAGGAGTTGGGAAATCTACCATCGCATCTAACCTGGCTGTAGCTTTGACTAAACACGGAGCCAAAGTAGGTTTGGTTGATGCTGACATTTATGGCCCATCCGTACCCATCATGTTTGATACAATGTACGTGCGACCTAACGTAATCCAAAAGGAAGACGGTAAAACATACATCGTACCGGTAGAAAACTATGGAGTTAAAATGTTATCCATCGGTTTTTTTGCTGATATAAACCAAGCAGTTGTATGGCGTGGGCCCATGGCATCCAAGGCTTTGAATCAAATGTTTTTAGACACTGACTGGGGTGAGTTAGATTTCATGTTGGTAGATCTTCCTCCTGGTACGGGCGATGTTCACCTTACCCTGGTTCAATCAATACCTTTAACAGGCGCTGTAATTGTAAGTACTCCGCAAGAAGTAGCCTTAGCTGATGCTCGTAAAGGCGCTGCCATGTTTATGTTGCCTAACATTAGCATTCCGGTATTAGGATTCATTGAAAACATGTCATGGTTTACACCGGCTGAATTACCAAATAACAAGTATTATCTCTTTGGAAAAGACGGAGTGAAAAAACTAGCAGAAGAACTTCATTTGCCTTTATTAGGCCAAATCCCGCTGGTGCAAAGCGTTCGTGAATCAGGCGACAAAGGCGTACCGGCAGCTTTAGAAGATTCCAACCCGGCATGTCAATATTTTATGAATTTGGCAGACAAAATCATTGAACAAGTAAATTTGATAAATACCCGTTCACAACAACAACTTGATGTAGCTAACTAAATCCCAAATTGTTATAAAAGTATTAATCAGGCTGCTTTGTGCGGCTGTCCGTTACAAGTCCTCGGGGCTCATGCACGCATCGCATAGTCGCAGCGGTGTCTTCGTGCCCTCAGCCCCGCTGCTCTTTGCGTTGCGGCATTCGCCCCTGCGGGCTTTCCACTACCATCCGCAGCAGTCCGCCCCGCAGGGGCGGATGAGTTGATTTGAAAATGTATTAATTGTATTGCATTCATAATTCGTAATTGAATATTGGGTCAGCAGGTATGTAGGTTACAAACCGCATTGACCATGCGTTTTACGAGTTGGTCGTTGGTAGAAGATGCGTTGTAACATACAGATTGCTTCCCCGCCAAAGGCGGGTCGCAATGAATTGTGTTAATTTGCAAATTTTATTGATATTGATTATCAAATGTTGTTTTCTTTTTAACAATAGCAAATGCTTGTTTTAAAAGCTTGTTTAGAATAGCAATTTTAATTACTCTTGATGGTTTAGCTTTTGTTTCAAGTCGTTCCTTTAAATCTAAACAATATGGATTATATTTTTGAGCACTATAAGTACACATATAAAGCGATTTTCGAACCTTAGACATACCCATTTTTGTTATATGACCTTTTCCTCTTACAGTTTTCCCAGATTCAAAAATTCGTGGAGATGTCCCTATATAAGAAATTAACTGCTTGGCATTATTAAATTTAGAAAAATTATCCGTTATTACAATTAAGAAAATTGCAGTTTTTTTTCCTATGCCAGGTATAGACATTAGGCTCTTAATTTCTTCTTTGTATTGCTCTTTAACTAAAAAAGTTGTAAGCTCCCCCGAAAATAGTACAGTTTAAAAGTAGAAAAAAAGGAATAACTTTAAACTGTAATACATTATGAAAAAAAGTCGATTTACACCCGAACAAATTGCCCGCATACTCAAGGAGTTTGATATGGGCAAAACAGTAGAAGAGATAACCCGAGCATACGGTATAAGCAAGGCAGCATTTTACAAATGGCGTCAGCGCTATTGAGGCATGCAAGCCAGCGAACTAAAAAGGCTTAAAGCTTTGGAAGAGGAAAATGCTAAACTCAAACGGATGTATGCAGAGCTGGCTTTAGATTTAGAAGCAGCCCGCTGGGTGATTGAAAAAAAGTTGTAAAGCCCTGCCAAAAGAAACAAATAGCCATAGA
>CALEWF010000091.1 GCA_937925455.1 uncultured Flavobacteriales bacterium
TTCTTCATGAAAACTTGATTTATGGGTTTTAGGGCTCTCCCCACAATAGCCCTATCACAAGTGGGGTAAGGGGAACTATACCCTAACATCTAAAAAAAACACCAATTTTTTTCATAACACACCCATATTTTTTCCACAAAAACCATATTTCTGTCATAAAACTTATTTGGTAATTTCACTTGCGGATTTTAGGATACAAATGATTTGGTGAATTGGAATTTTATATATTTGCTATAATCATCAAACATCAGTAAATAAAAGAATATGGAAGACAAGTACAATCGGGGAAAAGCTGAACGCTATTCCAAATCAGTTAGAGCCGGAAAGCGTACCTATTTTTTTGATGTAAAATCAACCAAAGACGACAATCTGTATATCACGGTTACAGAGAGTAAGCGAAGGCTAAAAAGTGATGGTAATGGATTTTTTTACGAAAAACATAAATTGTTCCTTTACAAGGAAGATTTCATCAAATTTACCGAGGGGCTAAATGAGGTGGTGGAATATGTGCGTAAAAATAATCCTACGCCGGTGGTAGAGCAGACCTATTCTTCAGGAGGTATGGATGAAAACACTGAGGATTCATCTGATGATAATGGAGAAGATACCTCTTATTCAGATGTAGATTTTGATGATTTGGGAAAATAACGGAAAATCATTAGGAACTCTATTCTTGGCTGCCTTGAGCAGCCTTTTTTATCCCAAAAAAGTCAATAGACTTTTTTCTGCGTTGCAGCGATTAAGATTTTGTAAGATTTTTTTAAGTGTCTATAAATTTTTAATGTAAGAAATCCTTACAAAATCTAAATCGGGGTAAACCCAGATTCACCCCACTTGCCAGCCCCTTAGTCGTTAGAAGTTGAAAATTCTAAAGACTAATACAGGTTTATTTTTTTCGGTAGTACTCTGATAGGACACCTAAACTTAATAATGTGAAGAAAAGAAATAAGCCTGGCATGGCTAATAACCACCAGTATTCTAAATGCCTTTTTCCATCAGCAGATAACGTTCCCCAACTAATCCAATCATCCGGAATGCCTGTACCCAAGAATGAAAGAGCCGACTCAGCCATGATACTGCCAGCTATTCCCAAAATAAAAACAACCAGGAAAGAGGGAAGGATGTGTGGTACTAAATGCCTGATTAAAATTCTCCAATTGCATATCCCTAAACTTATTGCTGATTCTATCCAAGTTGTTTGACGCAAAATAAGAGTTTCGGCCCTTACAATGCGTGCTATTCCCGTCCATTGTATCAATCCTAATATAAATACTAATCCAAGGGCAGATTGATTGAAAACGCCGGCTAGAATAAGTATTAAAAATAGCTTTGGAATAGTGTTCATCCATTCGGTAAAGCGTGTAATTATAGCATCGAGCGGAATAGCCACTTTTTTATTCAGGCCTGGAAAGTGTTTTCCTATCCAATAAGCTGTAAGGATAAATAATCCTATTATGCAAACAAATAGCAATAATCCTATAATTAAGGAAAAGAGCGGATTGTTTTTTCCAAGTATTGAATTTTCGGAGATGAGGAAGGGGTTTCTTATAAACCCATAAAATAAAGAGGGAATAAGCCCCAATATTCCACCGGCTAAAGATGCTTTTGAAATCAACATGCCATGATTTTGATAAAATCCTGCAAGTAGTCCTAAGGATATTCCAATAGAACCAGCCAGTATCATGCTAAAAAGAGCTACACCCATTGAATTTCGGCAGCCATAAATGATAGCAGCTAGTACATCTTCGCCTTTATGATTGGTACCTAGCCAATGTCTGAATTTTAAAGGCATTTCAATAATTACATTATTATCTCTAAGATATTGTTTCTGAAATGGAGAAACGGCAATATTTTCCCAATCAGTGCTTCCTGGCAAATACGTGCAGGGGGGCCATAAGGTAAATTCAAACGTTTTAGTTTTCCAGTTCGATGAGAAATTTTCTTTCGGGATAATTTCTTGTGCATGATTGCTACAAAATGCAGGAAACAAAACTTTTCCCTCATATGCTACTATCCAGGGTTTATCATTACACAATACAGGAGCCGCAATGGCTGTGAATATGATAAAAGCCAGCCAAATCCATGAAAGGTATGTGATTGTTCTATGCATTCACTTGCTTGTTATTTTCAAAACGTATTCGCGGGTCAGCCCACACATAAAGAATGTCGGCAATGAAGTAACCCGTAATGGTAAACAGTCCTGAAATCACTAATATGGCTGCCAATATTGGATAATTGAGTTGATAAACAGCCTGTAATGTTTCTAACCCCATACCCGGAATAGAAAAAATAGATTCAATAACTACAGAACCAGCTACAGCCGCCGGAAATACTTGTGAAAAAACCGTAATTAACGGTATCAACGAGTTACGCAAAAGGTGGCGTTGAAATACCGATTTTTGGGATAAACCCTTTGCAAATGCAGTAATTGCATATGCTTTTTTTTCTTCTAGCAAAAGTTGTTCCCGGGTAAGATTTGTTAAAAAAACTACGCTACCATAACTATATGCAATGATAGGTAATACTAAGTAGGGGATAGTTTGGATGATTCGATAAAAGAATCCATGTCCGGACTGAAAACCACCGATAGGGGCTATGCCATTGGTGGGAAACCAATTAAAAACATCGGGGTTTGAAAAGAGTCGTAATAAAAGAATAGCTGCCAAAAATGAAGGAATAGAAAATAAACTCATCAACAAAAATTGAAGCAGTTTATCAAAAATGCTGTTATGTTTTTTAGCAGCCAGCATGCCCAACGGAACAGCAACTAAATAGGCTAAACACACAGAAATAAAAGTTAATAGAGCAGACCAACCGAGTTTAGGAAGCAGGTAGGGTAAAACAGCACGCTGATTATACCAGGAATATCCAAAATCACCACGGATAATACCTTTATTAGTTTTTCCGTCACCAAAAAGCCAGCGATGAAAACGATTGTTTGTATAAAACCGAACAGAAGGAATCCAGGTTTTCCAAGGCTGGGCGCGGGTTATCATATTTTCAAATGCCGAATGTAATTGCAAATATTTTTGGTTGAGCTGTTCATCGGCATTTTGTAAATCAATAAGATGTTGTATGTTTTTTAAATGAACTTGTATCAATTCAAAATCCCAAGTATTCAAAAGACTAAAGGATAAGGCGAGGATATTTTGAGAAAGTTTGCTAT
>CALEWF010000092.1 GCA_937925455.1 uncultured Flavobacteriales bacterium
ACATTTCGTTGTTCTTAAATCCTTCGTTTTACAATACCATCAATCATGGTTTAGTTACAACCATAACTTCTACCGGCCGTATTGGTTTTAATGCCAATAATTCTACACAAGGTGTAGGATATCGAAAAGGTGAAGTTGGTCCCAATCAGTTACTGCAAATTTATTTTAATCCCATGGGGTTTTGGGCTGGCCATCAGGGGTGGGTTTCTAACCAAACATTAACCAACCCTATGGGAACCTGTTGCCCGTTTAATAACGATAATCATTGGATAGCCGAACAAAATATTCAGCGTGTACAAAATACAATTTTAGCGGATGTTGAATTACATTCCATCTTTAATGATAACGCTGCAGGTACCAATGCCATTAAATTACGCGTAAATCAGATAACCCGCTATTGGCACGCCAATGCACAAGACAGCGCATTTATTTTAATTGATTATCTTATAGAAAATACCGATACAGTTGGCAAGCAACATGTATTTGCAGGCATATTCAGCGATTTTGATGTATTAGATACTATTTTTCGTTTCACACCTAATATTGCAAAATACGATACAACAAGGCAACTAGGAATAATTTACAATCCCATGGGTAATACATGGTGTGGTATTCAGTTGCTTAGTCATCAACCGGTAGCATATTATGCTAATAATTCCGATGGGTCTAACAGCAGCCTGAATGTGTATAACGGTTTCACTCAAACTGAAAAATTTACCATGATGTCAGGCGGAATAGCACGTCCCATCTCTGATTTAACAGATGTTTCTCAATTTATCGGCGGTAAGATAGACTCTCTATCACCTAATTCATGCACCCTCCTCAGCATGGCCTTGCTTATAGCTTCTTCACAAAGCGAACTTCTAAGTTTGGCCGATTATACCCGTGCCCGGTACCAGCAAATCTACAATATATGGTTAGGTACTAACGATGCTAATTGGCATAATCCTTCTAACTGGAGCCAAGGCGCAGTGCCTGACGCACAAGACCATGTTGTGATTCCCTCAGTTACATCCCCTGCATTTTCACCCATTATTTCTTCGGCAGATGCCTTTGTGAATAATCTTGATGTATTGTGTGGTGCAAATTTACAGGTTACTTCAGGCAGAAAGATACATATAGGTCAATAGTTTATTTGATTTTAGGAGTTAAATCTGTTTTGTTTTTTATACCCTCTTCCGGCATCCCTTTTTTCAAATGAAAAATTTTGTAGGTTTGTGTTCAATAGATAATTAAATATGGAGTTTGAAAAGATTATTGCCATCAGCGGACATGGTTCTTTGTACACGGTGATTAGTCGAACTAATAATGGATTAATTGCTGAGTCACTGGAAGACAAAAAAAGAATTCCCGTGTTTCAGAACATGGACGTGAGTACCTTACAAGACATTAGTATTTACACAGAAAGTGGAGAATTGCCACTCAAAGAAGTATTTGTTAGAATGTTTGAAAAAGAAGGTGGCAAAGAAGCCCTCGATGCCAAAGCAGATAACAGTGCATTATTTTCCTACTTCGAAACCATCGTTCCTGATTTTGACAGAGAACGCGTGTATGCATCGCATATTAAGAAAATGATAAAGTGGTACAATCAGTTAGTAAAAAACAACCTGATTGACCCAGAAAAACTAAAAGCCAAAGAAAAAGCCCAAGAGGCAACCGAAGGTGAGGCTACCGATGAAAAGAACCCCAAAACCCCAAAAGCCAAAGCTTCTGAAGAAACGGTAAAAACCGAAGAAAAGAAAAAAGAACCCAAAAAAACAGCCGCTAAAAGCCCTGCGAATAAGCCGGCTAAATCAACGGGTACCGTAAAAAATGCTCCGGCTAAAAAGGTACAAGCAGTACGAAAAGCCGGTGGTGCTTAATTGCTTTTAGTAAATTTTTATGTTCATTATAAATTTTAGGGGCATGCACGGCTGTTCGCTGCAAGTCCTTGTGGCTCAGCCACGCAGGGCATAAGCACAGCAGGGTCTTCCTGCCGTCAGCCCTGCTGCGCTTTACCCTGCGGGCCTCGCCACTCCGGGCTTTACGCTTCCATCCGGCTGCCAATACGGATGATACTTGCCATTTTATTCATTGGCAAAAATTACTAACAGAATCCCTAATCAATAATCAGAAAACGTTGATGAATGCATCAAGTTTAAACATCATACAACGAATCTGAGATTATTGAAATAAAAAAATTGGAAGATTGGGCTTTTGCTTGGCATAAACTAAAACTACTTATCCATTTTACTAATCCATTCCCTGATTAAGGCAACGCCTTCTTTGTCTGTGAGTTGTCTGCCCATTTCCGGCATCATAATTCCCGGGTCAGTTGATTCCATCCGATATACTAAAATGGATTTATCCGGTTTGCCCGGCTCTATGGAGTATTTCATGTTTGCTGCTCCTTTTCCGGCGGCTACCGGAGCTTTGTACACTCCCAATAGATTCATTTGTGTTTCAAATACACTAAGGTTTAAACCCGAAGTAGAAGCTTGCCCACCTGCTTTATGGCAATGGGCGCAATTTATATCTAAATATGCCCGTGCCCGCTCATTTAGTGAATAATGTGCCGCATCATTCCATACGGCAATGTTGGGAATCGTAGATTCATCGGTAGGAACACCTGATATTATGCCTTGTTCAACCCAAAAGGTTAATTGATTTTTAGAAACTCCTTTGTATGAAAATGCGGAGTTTAACTGTCGGGCTGTGGGACCAATCGGGGTCATTTTTCCATAACTTTCATGGCATGATTTGCACTGATTAGCATTGGGAATGGAATAATTTATTTTCATTTTTTTCCCATCCCAATGGGTCCATTGTATGGGCTTGGTATCGCCCGCTACATCCAAATAGGCTTCGGTTTGTTCTTCATTCCAAATGTATGGATACGCTTTCCATCCATCTACTTCGTGAATCAGTAATCGGGTTTCAATAATTCTGCAACCCTTATCCGGGTAACGGAAATCATACGGATAATAAAACGTTTTTACCAAAATAGTGCCCACCGGAAATTGAAAAACCTCCTTGTCGTGATACAATACTTGTTTGCCGGGCGGCACATACACAAACCGTAGTTTATGAGCATAATCAGAAAATAAAGGCGTGGGTAAGGTATAGGGTATTACATTCTCCGCCGGTTGTTGTTCTTTTATAGCTCCGGTAAACAAGCCATATGCCGACAGGGTAGGATAGGGGTAGTTAATAGGTATATCATCCACTACCTCTAATTTTTTTACTACAATGGATGTGGCTATGGTTAAAATAGAAGCTGCTACAAGTACAATTCCATTCATGGCTTTTTAGCATTCATTGTGCACCGATAAGGTGTTAAATCATACGTAATGTTTTTAAAGTTTTTGTCTGCATCTAAATCAACAAACGATTCGTTTTCGTTGTTCTGAATACAGATTTTAAATTCATCTTTTAGTTTTCCGCTTGCATCCAACATTTCATCCCGGGTTATTCCATCATATACTATGTGGGGTGTTTTTTTACCAAATTTAAATTTTAGCAGTAATGCCACTTTATTACTTGTGGGAGGATTAGCCTTCTTTCTTATAAACCGATTGTTGTAAATGGATATTTGATAAGGTATCGGGTCGTAGAGCGAATCATTGAACTTTCGTTCAGAAATATAAAAGCTGCAAATGCCAATGCTTACGGTTTTATTTTCTTCTATCAGGTTGTTAAAAATTTCAACCCGCGGAGTGGCTAATACAAACATCCCCGTGCCTGGAGGAACTTGCCCCACTATGTTTCCTTTGGGAGCAAAATTTTTTGTATTATTTTCAATAACTCGGTTATTGTAAACCCGAACATTGCCACCTTGTTTTTTGGGCAGTTCGGGCAAGTCAAATACCAAAATTCCTCCGGTATTGTTGTGTGCATAATTATTAAACACCTCTGCATTTGTGGTGTTTTCAATTTCTATTCCGGCTACGTTATATTTGGCTTCACAACCAGAAACTTCTACTTTGTCTGATTGGCCTACATATATTCCGGCATCCGAAGCACCAATGGCAATACATTCACGAATGATTACATTCGAACAACTTACCGGGTACAAGCCATAAGCTCCGTTCTTTGGACTTATTTTGCCGGTCCATGCTACGGTAACACGTATGAATGAAATACCATCGGTATTTAATACTTTGATGCAATCACCTTTGGCATCGGTTACCGAAAAATCCATCAGCGTAATGTTTTCGCATTGGTTGATTTTAATACCTTCGGCTCCTTCGGTTTGCCCTTTAAATGATAGAATGCTTTGATTCATCCCCGCACCTTTAATTACCAAATTTTTCTTACCATCCAAAAGCAAACTTTTGGTTAAATCAAATTTACCGGCAGGTATATGTATGGTATCTCCCGATTTCGCTAAAATAAATTGAGATTGAAGTTGCTTTTGCGGGTCTTGTGAAAAAAGAAATTGAAATTGAAATGCAAATAATAGAATAGCTGCAGTAAGTTTCATGAATCGGGTTTAAATTTATTGCCTTCCGAAAACTCGTTGTAGTAATTCATTCACGCGATGATTCACATCATTCCGAATCTTTCCTTCTTCTATGGCTACAATGTAAAACAGCCCATCTAATCCTTTTTGTGTAGTATATTGAGCCAAATTATCAGGAATATCTTGCAAACCTAAAATATCATTGTAAGTATTGTATTGTGTAATCATGGCATTCCAGGCTTGCTGTGCACCTACGGAGGTTAATGCGTTTTGTATAGGCGGTGTGAATGCAGTTACGAGTTGTGTATAAGTTTGAGCTTTAAGATATTGGGTGGCAGCATCATCCGGACCATTTAGAATGTTCATGGCATCATTGAATGTGATATTGGTAATAGCATCAAAAAATATTGGGCCAGCTTCGGCTGCTGCTTGTTCAGCTGCACGGTTAATTTTCAAAATCACATCATCAACTACTGCATTTCCAATACCGGGGATTGAACGCAGGGTGGTTTCTACAGCAGCTGCTTCGGGTGGTAATAAAATTTTTACAGCGGCATTGGCAAAATATCCATCCGTGCGATTTAAGTTTGCCACCGATGTATCAGTACTAACTTTCAATGCTTCTTTTAATCCGGCTACTACATCGCTATTGGTTAATGATCCCATCAAATCGCAGGAATAGAAAGTAATAGCAAAAATGGAAAAAATAAGCAGGCGTTTCATAATGTTTGATTTTAGGATTTTCATAGTTGTAATCAATAATTATGCTAAATTTAAAAAATTATGATAGGATACTCAATTTTTTTGTGGTGAATAGATTAAAAAAATGGCTGAGCTATGTTTGGCCCTTCACTTTAAAAAATTGGCAAAGCCAATATTCTGGTAGGGTTGAGCTTATTCTGGTAAATGGTAAGAAAGTACTAAATACGCTACATGCCAATTATTCGTTTG
Organism: uncultured Flavobacteriales bacterium; assembly: GCA_937925455.1. Lineage (GTDB taxonomy): Bacteria > Bacteroidota > Bacteroidia > CAIKAF01 > CAIKAF01 > BA4. The sequence goes on from CALEWF010000092.1 coordinate 5,393, forward strand.
ATTCGCTTCACCGGGTTTTTCAAGTAGTTTTAAAAAAGCATATTCAATCATTGAAACCAGAGGAAAACATCTTATTGCTTGGATTGGGTGGAGGAAGTGTTCCCTACATTATTCGGAAGGAAATGAACTTAAATAACTCGATAACAGCCATTGAAATTGACCCACTGATGATTCAGATTGCCAAGGAAGAATTTGATGTGGAAGCATTAGGAAATATTAAAATCATTCAGGCGGATGCTGTAACATGGATACACAAATGTTCTGAGATGTATAGCTGTATCATTATTGATGTATTTATTGATGACCAGGTGCCGGTATCTATTCAATCTATTGATTTTCTCAATGATATAAAACGAATTTTATTGCCTGGTGGCCGGTTGTTTTTTAATACCATTCAACGAAATAGAAATAAAAATCGAAATCCGCAAAATTTTACGCTATATCAAAATCTAAAGGATTTAGGATTTAATTTAAATATGGAGGTAGTAGATGAACTGAATGTTGTATGGGTTGCAAATTCACTCAAGCTTTAATTTTGTCATTTTGGGAATTATTGATTATACCAAATTGTCATTAGAATTTTCTAATAATAAATAGAAGGGGGGCGATAGCGTGCTACTCCGCCTCGAAGGGCGGATTCGGCCGCTGCCCCGATTTTATTACCGTCATTGCTTCCCCGCCAAAGGCGGGGAAGCAATCTGTATGCTACAACGCATCTTCTGCCAACGACCAACTCCTAAAACGCATGGTCAATGCGTTTTGCAACCTACGCACCCTCTACACCAAATCTCAATTACGAATTATCAATTACGAATTATCAATTATGAATTATCAATTATCAATTATCAATTACGAATTATGAGT
>CALEWF010000093.1 GCA_937925455.1 uncultured Flavobacteriales bacterium
TGTAGCCACAATCTAATTTTACTTCTTCAAAAATTAACGGCATTGGTTTTTCTTTTTCAACCCATAGTCCAGACTTTCCGATTTTGTAATACATACATTCTTTATAGGCACTTTCCAGCAAACCAGGACCAAGCGTTTTATGAATTTCAATAGCGATACCGATTACTTTATTTGCTATTTCTTTTTCTGTCATACCTCTTTCTTTGTGTGCTTTGTGTGCATTTTCTTCGTGTCCTTTGTGGTTCATGCTCGGGTGAGATGTTTTTAAACACAAAGAGCACAAAGGTTTTACACAAAGATCACAAAGTTTCATGAATTTTATCATATCTCTTTCTTTGTGTGATATTTGAATTATAGCACACGGATGACACGGATGGAACGGATTGGCACGGATGGAATCGGTGGGAAAAACCTGTAAGGTTTAATATGAATTTCTACCTTTGTAAACTATGTATCCACAATTTCTCAAATTACCACGCCCTCTGATTTATCGGTTAAAACAAATTAAACTGCTGATAACAGACTGCGACGGGGTGCTTACCGATAATGGAGTATATTATTCTACCGATGGCGAAATAATGAAACGCTTTTCCATACGGGATGGCATGGGAGTAGAACGACTGCGAAACTTGGTACAGGTGGAAACAGCCATTATGACAGGCGAACGATCCGGTTCTGTATTAAAACGTGCTGAAAAACTTAAACTGAAATATGTTTATTTGGGCATAAAAAACAAGAAGCAAAAACTGGAAGAAGTGCTTACAGAAATTATGCTTACACCCCAAGAAATAGCCTATATCGGAGATGATACCAACGACCTGGAAATTATGCAAATGGTAGGTGTTTCGGCCACACCGGGCGATGCTACACCATTTACAAAAAAAATAGCTGACTATATTTGCATAGAAAAAGGAGGTTATGGAGCATTCCGCGAATTTGCAGAGTTGATTATCTTTGCCAAACAATTTAATTAAATAACCCACTTGTAAACAATACATGAGAAAAATACAGCTTAAAAACGGAAAACTAATTGGGGATGGTTATCCAACTTATATTATAGCAGAAATTGGCATCAATCATAACGGTTCGGTAGAGATTGCTAAAAAACTAATAGATGCAGCCGTAGCTGCCGGATGTGATGCGGTAAAATTTCAAAAAAGAACCCCCGAAATTTGTGTTCCCAAAGACCAGTGGGATAAAATACGCGAAACCCCGTGGGGCACGATGACCTACATAGAATACAAGCACAAAATAGAATTTGGGGCTGAAGAATATGCACAAATTGATGCCTATTGTAAAGAGAAAAACATAGATTGGTTTGCCTCTTGCTGGGATGAGCCCTCGGTTGATTTTATGGAACCATTTAATCCGGTAATGTATAAAATGGCCTCTGCTTCGCTAACAGACCTCCCACTACTGGATAAAGTAAAAGCTACCGGTAAGCCCATCATGCTTTCTACCGGAATGAGCACCATGGAAGAAATAACCACCGTAGTAAATCACTTGGGGCTGGATCATTTAATGATTGCCCACTCTACTTCTGCTTACCCGTGTGATCCGAAAGAGCTAAACTTACGGATGATTGAAACCTTACGGAAGCTATATCCAACTGTTCCCATTGGTTATTCAGGCCACGAAACCGGATTAGCAACCACCGAAGCCGCCGTAGCCCTTGGAGCTAATTTTATTGAACGTCACTTTACACTCGACCGAGCCATGTGGGGCTCAGACCATGCTGCTTCCGTTGAACCGGAAGGCATGAAACGATTGGTTCGAAATATTCGCGATATAGAAGTAGCCCTGGGGGATGGTATAAAGAAAGTATATGAAAGTGAATTAGAACCCATCAAACGATTAAGACGGGTATTTCTTAACCAATGAGTATATCTGAACAAATAATCCAATATTTTACCACGATCCGATGGGATGATGTAAACACCATCGGTGCCATACTGATTGTGGCCGGTGTAATAACATTTACAACTTTAGAACGCTTTTTCCCTTACACGCCGGGATTACCTATTTTCAGAAAAGGCTATTGGCTTGATTTGGTTTGGTACACCTTTATTCAAAGCTATTTTCTAAAAATCGTCATTTTCGACTGGATTATTGCCCCGGCTGAAGTTCGATTGGGGATTGATGAAAACGGATACATTTCTCATTGGCCCGTGTGGGCATTGGTACTCTTCTTTTTTATTACGCACGATTTTTATATCTATTGGTTTCATCGCTGGCAACACAGCAATAAGTGGCTATGGCGTACCCATGAGGCACATCACAGTGTAGAACAGGTGGACTTTTTAGCCGGCTCCCGTTCGCATGCAGTGGAAATTTTAATCAATCAAACTATAGAATTTCTGCCTATTTTTTTCCTGCTCGATGTACAAACAGCCGCACTGGTTTATCCCATCAAAGGAACTATTGATGCTTTGTGGGGGCAGTTTATTCATTCTAACCTGAATATAAAGCTTGGTAATTTAGGCTTTATCATTAACGGACCGGAACATCATCAATGGCATCATGCGGACCATATCGAAGTATATCATGCCAATTTTGCCACCAAACTGGCTATTTGGGACTGGCTGTTTGGTACCATGTATTTGCCTGATAAAAAACCCCAACGATTTGGATTATGGTATCAATTCCCCAGAGATTATTTCTTGCAACACATTTTTTCAATTGTTCGTTTTAATGTTACAAAAGTTGAAAACTATCCCCCCATTAACTGGTACATTAACCTTAGAATCCACCTGATAAATTTTATTAAAACTGTATTTCAACGAATATTTCGGTGGAAAAAAATTAAACCATTACATCCGGGAAATATCTATCCAAAGCTGGATATTACGCAAGCAACATCATAAAATAAAACAATTTGTCAAAAGGGTTTCTGTATTTATTTTTTGCATCCATTATACAGGTAATGTGGCTGTATAACATCAAAGCCATAGACCGCAAAAAAATTGCATCGGTTAAATTACATGAGATTTTTTCTAAAAAGGCCTTATTAGCCTTTTTACCCATTTTCGGATACCTGATTTTTGGCATTTCCAACGTGATAATGCTTACTAATGCGATGAAAACCCTACCTCCTTCCATTGCCTATGCCTTGTGGTCAGGATTGGTAATTGGATGGGCTTCTCTGGTAGATAGACTTTATTTTAAACAAAGATTTACCTGGCTTCAATACGTTTTTTTGTTTTGCATTGCTCTTGGCGTGGCAGGGCTTAATTTTACTACCAAATAATATGCATTGGCTGTATTTAATTCTAGCATCGTTTTGTGAAATTTGTTGGTTACACTGTATTCGGTATATGAATCAACTGAATATAGATGAACTTCTCACATTAAAAGCTTTTATTAAGGAGGATGGATGGATAGCCATTTTAGCCATTGCAGGATACGCCGGATTTGGGATTGCCAATGTGATTCTTTTTTCTACGGCACTTAAAAAAATTCCTGCTTCGGCTGGTTTTGGTATTTGGACCGGTCTGGCTATTCTTGGAAACACAGCGATTGATCACTGGGTATTAGGTATTCATTTTTCAAAAATGCAAGGCCTTTTTGCCTTGTTATTATTCATCGGTATTTTGGGTATTCGCATCAGCAGCTTGAATAAGCAAGAAAACATCAATAAGACGTAAATATCAATCCCCAAATTGTTATTAGAAAATGTGATTTTTGATAAGGGTGCCAGCCGCGTGTTTCTCCGCCTTGTAGGGGCGGATACACCCGTTGCCCTGGTAATCTTAGCGTCATTGCGAGGGCTGTAGCCCGAAGCAATCTGTATATTATAAGGAAAGTGCTTTCGTAGAAAGAGATTGCTTCGGGCTATCGCCCTCGCAATGACGACAACTGGCATACAGATTCCTTCGCCGCCTTCGGCGGCTCGCAATGACGGCAAAATCCTCTCATCTTCAAATCAACTCATCTTCAAATCATTCACCCTAAAAGGCAGACTGCTGCGGATGGAAGTGGAAAGCCCGCAGGGGCGACGCCCACAGGGCACGGGGTAGCGGGGCTGAGGGCACGAAGACACCGCTGCACCGATGCCCTGTGTGGCTGAGCCCCGAGGACTTGCAACGAACAGCCGCTTGAAGCAGCCTAATATCAATAAACACTAACGACAATTTGGGCTTGAATCAGTCCACAGAACGAACCTTTCCTTTTACAAAT
>CALEWF010000094.1 GCA_937925455.1 uncultured Flavobacteriales bacterium
ATTTTAGTCAAGCTTTCTGCAGTTATTTCATCAAAGGAGAATTTTTTAATCAAAGCGGCTTTACATTCATCTAAATCAGAAATGGAATAAATGGTATGCCACAATTGATAAAGCGGTTCATGAATACATTCTTCAGAAACAATTTTACCGTCCAATTCATTAATAACCTCTCCGGTATCCTGATGGTATTGATAGGTTTTATTGCCTGTTAGTTGAATTTTAATATCAAATTTTAACCAATCCTTTGCCAACTCATCATTGTTAATTGCTTTCTTGATTGCAAGTTTGGTAAGGTTGCCTTGCAATCCTTTACTCAGCATTTTATTACCATACCAACCGCTTTTATCTTTTATTCCAAGGATTTTAAATAATTCATTTTGACTTAATTTTTCATTATTATCAAGGTATTCGAAGATTTTTTGTTTTTGTTCCGGTGTGATTGGAAACTCATTGTTTCTTTTGTCTTTAATCATGATGTTATTTATAGTTTCCCATATTTTTTCGACCTGAAACAAAGGGTTGCTTCGGTGTGCTACTTTAGGACCGGTGAATATTTCTTTTCCTTCTTTATTTTTTACATGAAATCCTTCAAATTCGCAGATACTCACCAATCCTTTTTGGGATTTTAATTTTCGCTGAAAGTAAATGATGTTATCTCTTAAATGATTAATAAATTGGTCTGTCAGAACATGGGGGTAATATTCCTGTTGTTTCTGCATAATCGCATTAAACTCTTCCATGTATGCTTCACGCGGAAATACCTGTTGTTTGGTTCGGTAATGCTTGTTTTTCGATAGTTCTTCAAAAAATTTTTGCCCTATGGTTTTTCCCTCTGCTTTTAATAGTTGATACCTGTTTTTAACCTCTGCAACATATTCCGTATCTTTTTTATCAGCATTTTCTTCACTGCGTGAAGATTTGTAACCACGTTTTTGGTTGAGGTGATACAACACTCTTCCTAATTCGGTTAATTCAATTTTTTCTGTAACCGCTTTAGCTCTTAAACCCCACAAATCAAGCTGAGAAATCTCGAAGAGATTTTCATCAAACATGTTGTGTTTTTTTAATTCTGCAGTAAGCGCACTTCTTCTCAATACATAGCGGTAATACCCTTTTCGCATGGTGCGTTTGGCAGTTCTTTTTTGATTTTTTGATATAGCATTACCTTTGGTAAATTCTTCGTTTTCATCAGTATCTAATGGGATGATACGGACACCCATTCCCACAATTTCAGAAGGCTTTTCGTTTTCTTCTTTTATTAAAGCCCAGCCGATGGAGCTTACTCCTAAATCGAGTCCAAGAATTTTTTTCATAGTTTAACTATTGTTTAAATTAAAATAAATTTTCACTATTTCACCACTTCCCACAGTTTTTTATAGATTACACTTACCCGTTCCACTTGTCCTTTTGCTACAAATCGTTCATAAAACCCTTCTTTTCTAAAGTCGGGGATTAAAGTCTGCCAAGGGGCTAAGTAATCAGTCCAGATTTTTACTCTGTCTTCTTGCTCCTTATACGCTTCTTTAAATTCTGCTGCTACGCGTATCATGGCTTTAATAGTTAAGCTGTTGCATATCATGTATTTTTCATTATTCCAGGCATTGCCCCATGTATTTTTGGCAGCTTTCAAAAAGTCGCGAATTACTTCGTAGTAATATTCAGTACAGGCTTTGGTGGCTGCTATTTTTTTATCTTTATCTTTATTTTTTTTCATGTCGTTAATAATCATGCGGTGCAGCTCATTAAAAAGTTCGGCTTGTAAAATCCATTTGTCTTTGCTGCTTCGTCCACCCAAGCGGTTGATGCGGTATTGCAACGGGCTGTCGTTTTCGCTGTAAAGTTTTTCCCCAATTAACGAAGCCAATTTTTTTTCGGGCAATGTCCACGAAATTTTTTCGTATAGGTCAATCAAATGGCTTTTGTTAATACGGGTTGGGGTAGAGTTGATTATTACAAACATTTCGGTAGCAAAATCTTCGCTTTTGCCGTCGAAAATAATGCAGGGTACGTGTATGGTTTTTGCTTCTTCCGAATTACTACGATAAAAAAATTCTAAGGCAGCCAAACGATGTTGACCATCAATAATATAAAACTTGTCTTTGGGCTCTTCCAGATTTCCCACATTAGCCATGTTGCCAAGCGGGGTAAATTGCAAAGAATGTGGGGTAAATAATAAAACCGTAGCGGGAATAGGAGGTTGGGTTGCAGCTGATTCGTAAAAGTTTTTGATGGCGGCAACTTTTTTTCTGGATATTTCGCGTTGAAATGATTTATCGCTTCGTTCTATCTTACGGATAAATTCAGCTATTTCATCCTGTTTGGTAGTTTCTTCGGCTTCAATTTTTTCCTTGTTATCATCATAAAACCGGCTGATGAATTTTATTTTTCTTAAAATATCTTCAGCAGGGTACGAAACAAAGTAAAACACGGCATCTTTTTGGCGGATTTGTGTGGCTAACATAGTTATTGTAGTTTGGTTTTGATAAATTTAAATAATATTTTTTACATATCAATTCATACCTAAATTAGGGGCAATATAACTTAGCTAAACGCATTGTATATGCGTTTAGAAAAAATAATGATTTCTTAATAAACCCTTTACAAGGCGAGCATTTGCGCTTTAACGGTCTGCAAAAACTGCTTGGTTTCTTCGGCGGCAGGGGTTTCGGCATAAATACGTAGCACTGGCTCGGTGCCACTTGCCCGGATGAGCAGCCAAGCCTCGTTGTCGAAATGAAACTTATGCCCATCTATATTTTCGGTACGGCGTATTTCATAGTTTCCAAAGCGTTTCAGTGTGCCGCTTTTGCAGGCATTCACAATGCGTTGTTTTTGTTCTTCGGTCAGGTGTAAGTCTAAGCGTTCGTAAGCAAAGGGACCAACAATTTCATACACTTCGGCAATCAATTCACGTAGCGACTTTCCGCTTTTGGCCATGTATTCCCAAATAATCAGCCCCATCCAAATGCCATCCCGCTCTGGGATGTGGCCTTTTACCGCAATTCCGCCAGATTCTTCTCCACCCAACAAAACATCACCATTTAGCATGTACCCGGTAATGTGCTTGAATCCTATGGGTGTTGTAATTTGTTCCAATCCATAGTATTTACAGATTTTTTTAATTTTTTCACTCACCGAAAAGGCTGTAATTACCTTACCAGACATGCCTTTGTATTTCACTAAATAGTGAATCAGCAGCAAGATGATGTGATGAGAATCAACAAAATTGCCTTGTTCGTCAAACAAGCCGATACGGTCAGCATCACCATCAGTAGCTAAGCCGCAGTCAATAGCATTGCTAACACGAATAAATTCGGAAAATTCCTGAAGATTACGAAGTATCGGCTCTGGTGCTATCCCTTCAAACCCAGGATTTTCGGTGCAATGCAGTAATTCAATTTCCGGAAATAATTCATTCATCACGGCTTGCCCCGAGCCATACATGGCATCATATCCAAACCTGAAGGGGGCATGGTAAATAGCCTCCAAATCAAACGTATTTTTTACAGCCGTAAGGTATAATCCCCTAAGGTCTTTGCGAATGTAATCGGGATGATTGGTCAATTCAATCCCTTCAGTATCCGGAGCCACATCCGGTATTAACTTTTCTACTTCTTCGATGTGTTGGGGAAGCAACGGGCCACCAAATGAACCTTTCAGTTTATAACCGTTATATTCCGGCGGATTGTGGCTAGCAGTAATCACTACACCCAGCGAAGCTTCCAGTTGCAACGTCCCCATCGAAACCATGGGAGTGCTTACAAAACCATCATTGTAATACACTCGTATGCCTTTTGATAAAAACACCTTCGCTGCTTCTTCCATAAATAAACGACCACCAAACCTGCAATCGTGGCCTATAACAACAATGGGTTTCATATTTTTTTGCAACAGCCAGGCGGCCACGCCTGCACTCACCCGTTTTACATTATCTACCGTAAAGTCTTTGGCTATAATAGCCCGCCAGCCGTCGGTACCAAATTTTATAGTATAGCTCATGGTATATTACTGAATTGAAACAAAGATAAATTTTTGTTTTGCCTCTTGAATATAAAACTTGAATATAATAATTGTAGAACAATGTTTTTTGGGGGCCTTATGGCGTGTTTCGTTTGTAGCGGGCATGCTGCATACTGTGCCGTGCGGGGTGTACGGGGTCTTCCTGCCGTCAGCCTCCGCCACCCACGCACGGCATGTCCCACCCGCTAATCCATGCAAACAGTATGCAGCATGCCCGGCTATCACTTCACCCGCCGGCCTTCATCATTTTTCATTAGAGGTACATTGAAATTTTAATTTTAAAATAACCCTTATTCAAAAAAACAATCAAAAAAAGCTCCATAGGAGCGACATATCAATAACCGTGAATAATTCAAAAAGAAGCTCCGTAGGAGCGACATATCAATAAAACATGAATAATTCAAAAAAA
>CALEWF010000095.1 GCA_937925455.1 uncultured Flavobacteriales bacterium
GAGATGATTTGAAGATGATACGGTTTTAGCGTCTTTGCGACCCGCCTTTGGAGGGAAAGCAATCTGTATGATACGGCAGAGGAAAAACCTTACAGGTTTCTAAAAACCTGTAAGGTTTAGCATCGTAGCATTGAGGCAGTTACCCTCGCAAAGACGCTAAAAACATTGGGTCAGGGGGTGAATCTGCCCCCAAGAGGCGGAGGAACACGCAGTAGCCCCCTTAATTATGACTAAATTATTATTAAGACAATTCGAGGTTTTTGATTTATATCAGACAACAGTGATATTCTTTCTTAGCTTTTGATTATTTTTCGTTTACCGGAACTTCTTTTTTCTTAAAAATGCACGGATATAGGTAAATACAATCAACATGATGCCAAACAGTACCGAAAGCCGACCCAAATAATCGCCGTGACGGGTATAGAACGTGATGGCATCATTAGCATTAATGATACCATTTACCGCATCGGATGTCCAGAATTTAGTGGGTTGTAATACATCGCCGCGTTGATTGATAAAGCAACTAATGCCGGTATTTGCCGAACGTGCTATGCTTCTGCGTGTTTCTATGGCTCGTAGCCGAGTATAAGCCAGCAGTTGTTTATATCCGGGCGAATCGCCCCACCAGGCATCGTTTGTACTTACTGAAATAAAAGTGGCGCCGTTACGTGCATATTCCGAAACAAATTCACCATAGATTGATTCATAGCAAATAACTGGTGCGGCTTTTAAGTTTTCTTTTGTGCCAGTAAACACAGTACGTTCTTTTTGCGTCCCCATATCGCCAATTTGGCCTCCCAGTTTACCAAACAACTTGTGTTGAATTGGTTTAAGCACTTTGGCAAAAGGCATCATTTCTGGTCCAGGAACCAGCTTTGACTTATGATAAATCTGAAATCCCGCTCTACGATCAATTTGTATAGCTGAATTATGGTCATCGTAATATAAATCTTCGTTTCTGAATTTATCAGCGGTAGATGGAACATCCGGCCCGGGTTCATACACCTGCAAATGAGAAATACCGGCTATTATATGAAGATTGGGGAATTTACTGGTGAGTTCTTTTAGTCGTAAGTATTCTTGAGAATAGATAAGTTCATGATCCCAAACTCCATAAGGGAAGATAGAGGTTTCTGGTGTGATAAGGTAATCGGTAGTGGAATCAATTTTTGACAAAGCCAATTGAAGTATGTTTTCAAATTGCTGGCTGGCGCTGATGCCTCCAAACTTATCCCAGGGATCAATGTTGGGTTGTACCAATACTACATGAATGGGTTGTTCCTGCTCTTTGTAATTAGCATATCTGAGTAATGAAAATATAATAGGGAAAACAATTAAAATTAACCAGGAAATCCCAATAAGCAAGTATGATTTTTTTAAAAAAATATTTTTTAAAAAACGATAACCCAATATATTCGATACTAATATCCATAAGCTACCCCCTAATGCACCAGTGTATTCATACCATTGTACAATTTGTGGATAATTAGCAAATACATTTCCTAAATGTAGCCAAGGCCAAGATAAATCCCAGTCGAAATGAAGAAATTCGAAAGCGAGCCAGTAGGTAATTAATCCAAAATATCCTCTCTGTGTACCAAGTACACGTTTGGTTTTTTGAAATAATAACCAAATGCAGGCCATGATGAAAGCATTAAGTAAAATGGCTACATAGGCTCCTTCGGGAGAAGAAAAGTAAATCCAATAAGTGGTAAGTAAATTCCAAATAAAAAAGGCTAAATATGTATGGGCAAAATACTTTGAGTTTTTTCTTTTTAAAGTTGAGTTGTAAATACGATCTTCTAAAAATAAAAGTGGAATAAATGCTATCAGCGATAAAAAGGGGAAGCCATTAGCTGGCCATGATAAAGAAATCAATATACCACATAGTAAAGCTAATAATGTATTCATTCAGTGTATAATTCTAAATTTTAATAATCTTAAATTTTTTGTTGTCTATATCTATAATGTACACTCCATTATTTAATAACGATAAATCTATACAAAGTAAATTTTTAATACTTTTCTCGTTTCTTTGGTAAACTGTTTTGCCAGCAAGGTCTAAAATCTTAACACAATTAATTTCTGTATTAGCTAGTATAAACATATAATTAGTAATTGGGTTTGGATAAATAGATAAATCTTTATTTTGAGTGTTTAATTCATTAGTGTAATTTATTGGTTGATTAAAAATAGAATCTTTACAAGGAAGGTTTTTCTCATCATTTAGAATAGTTTGGATTGATATGCGATGTATTGTTATATGCTAACGAAATTAAAGGAAGGTTACTTGTACCTGTAGGGTCAACTATTCCTTTATTGTTGTTCCCATAAATAAAGTGGTCAATACCTTGAATGTTGTAATTGATTAATGAATAGGGAAAATTTGTATTTGTTATTACGTTTCCAATAATATTTTGCGACGGAGAATTATTTGAAGAGAAAAACAAACCATATAAGTCAAGTTTGTTTCGATAAATTGTATTAAAAGGTCCATTTAAGCCATGAGAATTGTCAAAAACAAGATTGTTTAAAATATTTTGTTCAATCAAATTTAAGTATGGATAATTACCATGGAAAACAATTTCACCGGCAGCATCATTGGGGAATGATGATTCATTCCAATAAGGATTAGTAAAAAAATTCATAGCGATTATAT